>JBBDTT010000069.1:0-8980 GCA_040904285.1 Actinomycetota bacterium | reverse complement strand
AGCCGACGTCGGGATGGAGCGGCGTCGACACCCCGCCGACGTCCCACCGGTCGCAGGTGGCGACGAGCGGAAGCAGGCCGATGGCGGCGTGCTCGGCGGCGTGCGCCGCGCCCGGGACCTGTGCGGCGGTCACGCTGGCCGCCTCCAGCACCGAGTCCGGGATCGCCCACCACAGCGACTTCGTGACCAGGGTCTGCTCGGGCAGGTCGAGGCCGACCAGGTCGATCGCGTCCCGGGTCACCGTCGAGATCCGCTGGAACCCGATCACCTGCGTCGTGACCCGGACCTCGCCGAAGCTCGCGTGCACGGTGCCGAGGGGGGCGTCCTCCAGCGAGCCGAGGACCTCGATGTCGATCGTGTCCCGGACCCGCGTGTACCAGTCCGCCTGGCTGGGGCGGACCAGGGCGGCGTGGCCCTCGAGGTCCAGCGCGCTTACCTCGTACTGCTCGCCCTGGTGGAGGTAGATCGCGCCCGGATGGACCTGGAAGAACGCGCGGGCCTCGTCGACGGTGCCGATGAGCTGGCCCGTGTCCTCGTCGACGATCGCGAACAGGGCCCCGGACGCGCTGCGGATGTCGATCGCGGCGTGGGGGGACTCGCGGCCGCGGTGATGGAGGAGGCCCCGACGCTCGACCAGCGACCCGTCCGCCAGGAGCTCGGCCGCGAAGGCCTCGGCCGTGTCGCCGAGCAGGGCCACCTCGTCGCGCTCGAGGGGCTGCTCTCGGGCCGCCGCCAGCAGATGGGGCTTGGCCACGTACGGATTGGTCGGGTCGATCACGGCGGCCTCGGGCGCGCGGTCGAACAGGTCCTCGGGATGGTGGACCAGGTACTGGTCGAGCGGGTCGTCCTGGGCGATGAGGACCACGAGGGCCCCCGCCACGCGCCGCCCCGCGCGGCCGGCCTGTTGCCACATCGACGCCCGGGTGCCCGGGTAGCCGGCCAGCAGCGCGGCGTCGAGCGCCCCCACGTCGATGCCGAGCTCGAGGGCGTTCGTCGCCGCCACGGCGAGCAGGTCCCCGCCGGCCAGGGCGCGCTCGAGGGCCCGCCGTTCCTCGGGGAGGTAGCCCGCGCGGTAGGCCTTCACGCGGCCCTTCGCGATCGGGGGCAGCGCCTTGCGGGTGATGTCGGCCAGCACCTCGGCCCCCCGGCGGGTGCGGGCGAAGGCGATGGTCCGGATCCCCCGGTCGACCAGCCGCTCCAGGAGGAACGACGCCTCGGAGATGGCGCTGCGCCGAAGGCCCAGCTCCTCGTCGATGAGGGGCGGGTTCCACAGCGCGAACAGGCGCTCGCCTCGCGGCGAGGCGTCCTCGACGACGGCCTCGAACTCCAGGCCGGTGAGCCGCGACGCGAGCTCGGCCGGGTTGCCGATCGTCGCGCTGGCCAGGCAGAACCGCGGCTCGCCGCCGTAGCGCGCCACCAGCCGCCGAAGCCGCCGCAGGACCATGGCGACGTGCGACCCGAACACGCCGCGGGCCACGTGCGCCTCGTCGACCACGACCAGGGACAGGCGCAGGAAGAAGTCGGCCCACCGCGCGTGCGAGGGCAGGATGCTCGCGTGGAGCATGTCGGGATTGGTCATCACCAGGTTGGCGTTCTTGCGGATCAGGGGCCGCTCGGACACCGGGGTGTCGCCGTCGTAGACGGCCGCCTTCAGCTGGGGGAGCTTCAGCTCGCGGACCTGCCGGAGCTGGTCCCGGGCGAGGGCCTTGGTGGGGAACAGGTAGAGCGCGGTGGCCTTGGAGTCCTCGAGGACCGCGCGGGCGAAGGCCAGGTTGTAGACGAGCGTCTTCCCGCTCGCCGTCCCGGTGGCGATCACCACGTTCCCACCCCGGTCGAGGGCCTCGAGGCCGGCGCGCTGATGCGCGTACAGGCCGTGGATCCCGAGGAGCCCGAGGCGCTCGACCAAGACCTCCGGCAGTCCCGGGACCGGCTCGGGGGTGGGGTCCCGGGCCGGGAGGGTGCGGACGTGGACCAGGGACGGCGCGACGACGGGGTCGGCGGTCAGCTCGTCCAGGAACGTCCGGGGGTCCACACCGGCACTGTAGCGAGGCCCGCCGTCACTCGGTCTTCGAGCTGCGAACCCGCTGCTCGCCCTCGGCGGCGGTGTCCCCCAGGGCCGCGCCGTGGCCGCCCCGGTCCGAGCCGCCGGGCCCGTACCGCCGCCACATGTCGGCGAAGTACGGGAGCAGCCGGTTCTCCTTGCGGTACCGGATCAGCTCGAACGCGATCAGGGCGATGAAGATCACGCTCGTGTACTCGCGCACGATGATGCTCTCCGTCCCGGCCCCACGGCCGAGCAGCCCGGCGAAGACCGACGGCAGGAACTGGAGCGCAGGGTCGACCAGCGGGTCGAACAGCTGGAACGCCCAGAGACCGAGCAGCGCGTAGGCCTCCCACCGCAGGAACCGGAACTTGAACAGGCACACGGCCGCGAAGAGGCCCTGCACGGTCGTGAGCAGGATCTCGACGCGCTGGCTGTAATCGAACTCGATCGTGAAGCCGCCCAGGCCCTTCACGATGTGGGTGATGGCGTAGACGAGCGGGATCATCGCGATCAGCAGCGTCCACTGGTTGATCTTGGCCGCGATGATGTTCATGAACGCCTGCTCCACGCGGGCCTGGCGGCTCCAGTAGATGACCGTGAAGAACTCGGGGAACTCCGAGAGCAGCGGCGCGACCCACTGCAGCAGCAGGTACGAGGAGATGTGGACGTAGATGCCGATCTCCTGCATGCCGTGGACGAACGGCTCGGCGGAGACCAGCAGGATGGCGCCCCCGATCACGAACGCCCCGATGGCGAAGTTGCGCTGGAACTTCCGGTTCCCGGTGTCCATGACCCGCTTCGGGATGCCGCGGAGGAGCTCGACCTCCTCCGCCTCGGCGGCCGGCATCCGCGACAGCATCCACAGGTACGCGCCGAACATCGCGACCAGGACCACGGTGTCGAGCAGGCCCAGCCCGCCCCGGATGACCCACACCAGCGAGTAGACCGAGGGGATGGTCAGGGCCATGACCTCTACCGCGTGATGGGGCTGGATCCGCAGGTATCCGGGCCACCGTCCCTGCCGGGTCAGCACCCGGCGCCCGATCAGGAAGATCACCGGCAGCGCCGCGCCCACCAGCAGCCGGTTCGCGCCGGTGAAGTTCGCGGTGACGAACTGCAGCTGGCGCGGGTCGAGGGCCGCGTTCTTCGCCAGGACCGCCTCAACCGCGAACTCGGGAGCCACCTGGAGGAGGGCCAGGATGGCCAGGGCCAGCCCCCGCGACATGAAGAACGCGGCGACCTCGGTCGCCCACGCGATGAGCAGGGTCGCGCTGATCACGGCGGGGAACGGCCAGACCTTGCCGAAGAGCCCGCCCTCGAGCGGGTGGTGCACGCCGAGCAGCCCCAGCAGTCGTCTCACGTGGATCCATGCCTCCGGTCGGGGGCGCCGGTCCGCGGAATCCTACCGGCCGCGGCCCGGTTCAGCCGCTGAGCAGTCCGTCGTCGCGCAGGTCGGCGTAGATGGACTGCGCGGCGTCGGTGATGAACACCACGCTCGCCGACCCGACCGACCCGATCGACGAGGGCACCACGAGGTTCCGGACCCGGGCGGGGTCGATCCGCGCGGCGGCCAGGCCCACCCGCGTGAGATCGGCCAGGCTCAGGTCGGTCCGGAGATACCGGTTCCCCACGGCGATCCAGCCGACCAGGAGGGCGGGATCCTGCCGGAAGTCCCGGCGCAGCTTCTCGAGCGCCCCCAGGAACACCAGGCCCTGGTTCTCGGAGCGCCCGATGTCTCCTCCGGGCGTCCCGTGGCGGTTGCGGGCGAACGAGAGCGCCTCGCCGCCCATCATGTGGACGGGCCCGGGCTCGAAGTACGCCCCGGAGTAGGGATCGCCCATCGCGTAGGGAACGTCCACCACGATCCCGCCGATGCCGTCGACGGCCCGCGAGAAGCCCTCGAAGTCGGTGAGCAGGTAGTAGTCGATCTGGATGCCGGTGAGCTGCTGGACCGTGGCGACCACGAGCTCGGGGCCGCCCGACTTCAGCGACGTGTTGATGCGGTTGGAGCCGTGGCCGGGGATCGGCACCCACGAGTCCCTCGGGAAGCCGAGGATCGTGGCGCCCTGCTTCGCGGGATTCACCGTGATGAGGTGCAGGGAGTCGGCGCAGCCGCACGGGGTCTCATTCGGCCGGTAGTCGCTGCCGATGGCCAGGACCGTGAACGGGGTTCGTGCCGACGGTGGCGGCGCGTAGGACCCTCTGACCCGGTGCAGGCTGAACGCGACGGGCTCGGCTCGAGCCGGCGGCGGCGCGGTGTGCAGCGTCACCGAGGCCACGAGCAAGGTCGTCACGAGCGCCGACAGCGCGAGGAGGGCGCGCCTCATTGCGGGGTCTCCTCCTGGCCCGCGGTCGAGGACGGCGCGATCTGGGTGCTGGCCGTGTACGAGAACACCCGCCACGCGCCGTCGACCGGGCGCAGGAACAGATCGGCTCCGTTCGAGATGCTGACCGTCTCTCCGTCCTTCAGGTGGCCGATGCCCCGGAACACGACGCCGGCGACCGCCGTCACCGGCCGGTTCTGGCCGTCGAGCAGGAAGACGATCGAGTATCGGCCCGTCGAGGGCTCCACCCACTCGAGCTCGCCCGCCACCGAGCCGAGCGTCAACGCGTCCAGATCGCGGCGGGCCCGTTCGGCGGCTCCTTTCTCGAACCCCTGGAAGGCGTCCGGGAAGGCGCCGCCGTCCCATCGCGCGGGGTCGACGAACGCGCCCATGTAGAGGGCCTGGACCGTGGCGTGCACGCCCTCGGTCGCGGCGTCGATCCCCTCGCGGGAGACCTCCGCGGCCACCGACCGGACCGACACCCGCCCCGTCCTGAGCTCGAACTCGACCGGATGGTCGCCCCCGACCGTGGTCGGCGAGACGGGGCCGGGCTCGGCTCCACCCTCCCGGGCCAGCGTGAACCAGACGGCCCCGCCGAGGGTCGCCAGAACGAGCACGCCTAGAACGACGGCGGCGAGGGTGCGACGGGGCGGCCGGGGGGAGTAACTCAAATCGGTCGCGGAGGCTAGTGGACCCCGGTTGGTTTAGCAACGGCGCAGGTGGATACACTTGCCCGGTCATGGATCTGGAGGTCGACACCGAGCAACGCGACCGGTGGAGCGTCATCTCCCTGCGGGGTGAGATCGACGTCTACACGGCCCCGCGGCTGCGCCAGGCCCTCATCGACCTGATCGAGGGCGGCAAGAGCGACATCCTGGTCGACATGTCGCGCGTCGACTTCCTGGACTCGACCGGGCTGGGCGTGCTGGTCGGAGGCCTCAAGCGCGTGAAGGCCAAGGACGGATCGCTCGAGATCGTCGCGACGCAGGACAAGATCCTGAAGATCTTCGAGATCACGGGCCTGTCGAAGGTGTTCCCCATCCACGACTCGGTGGAGACGGCCGTCTCGGCCTGACCGGGCTCGCATGCCGGACACCGTCCAGATCGCCCTGTCTCCCCGCCCCGAGTTCGTCGGCGCGGTGCGCCACGTCCTCGGGGCCCTCGGACGGCTGGCGGAGTTCGACGCCGGCTCCGTGGAGGACCTGAAGCTCGCGGTGTCGGAGGCCGTGACCAACGCGATCACCCGCGGCGCGCAGGACGCGACCGCGGACGTGCGCCTGGTGGCCACGCGCGAGCCCGGCGCCGTGACGATCGAGGTCGTGGACGCGGGGCCCGTGTTCGACCCCCAGGCCGCCGCCGCGGCGCAGGACTCGGTCACCTCCCAGGAGTTCTCGTTCGAGGCCGGGCTGTCCCTTCCGGTCGTGCGGGGCCTGGTCGAGGACCTCGAGCTCGTCCCCGGGGAGGACGAGGGCCTCACCGTGCGGTTCACCGTCACCGCCGAGCGCGCGGGGACCGACGCCCTCTAGACTGCCCCCACAACCGAAGCACCACTGGAGCGCCGGGAAGCCTGGTCGGCACCCGGCGCTTTCGCGTTTCGGAGGCAGCGGTGGGCGAGAACATCATCCTGGAGCTGTTCATCATGTTCGCCGCGGCGAAGCTGCTCGGCGAGGTGTTCGTGCGCTTCCGCCAGCCGGCCGTGATGGGCGAGCTGCTGGCCGGGGTTCTCATCGGCCCGCACCTGCTCGGGTGGGTGCACCTGGGCGAGGCCCAGAACGTCCTGGCCGAGATCGGCGTGATCGTGCTGCTGTTCACCGTCGGGCTCGAAACGAACCTGTCCGAGTTCCGGTCGGTCGCCGGCCCGGCATCACGCGTGGGACTCCTCGGGATCGCGATCCCCTTCGCGTCGGGCTGGGGCGTCATGCGCCTGCTCGGGTTCGAGCAGGTCGAGTCGCTGTTCGTGGGAGCCGCGCTGGTGGCCACGAGCGTGGGCATCACCGCCAGGGTCCTGAAGGACATGGACCGCCTGTGGCGCCCCGAGGCGCGCGTCGTCCTGGGCGCGGCGGTCCTCGACGACGTCCTGGGCCTGGCCATCCTCGCCGTCGTGGCCGGGCTCGGTGAGGGAGGGCTCTCGGGTGGACGGGTGGCTCTGGTGGTGGGCGAGGCCGTGGGCTTCGTCGCCCTGTTGATCCTCCTGGGGCCTCGCCTGGTTCGCCGGCACGGCCGCGCGCTTCTGGCGAGGCCCCCGAGCGAGCGTTCCCCGTTCTATCTGGCGCTCGGTCTGTGCCTGGGCCTGTCCGCCCTGGCGGAGGGGATCGGGCTCGCCGCGCTCGTCGGGGCTTTCCTTGCCGGACTCATCCTCGCGGAGACGAGTGAGGAGTTCGAGCTCGGGCGGGATCTGACGCCGGTCGCCGACTTCGTCGCGCCGTTCTTCTTCGTGGTCACCGGCGCCCAGCTCGACCTGAGTGTCTTCACCGACCCCACGGTGGTGCTGGTGACGTGCGCGATCACCGCGGTGGCCGTGGCCGGCAAGGTCCTGGGCGGGGTCCTCGGCGCCCGGTCGATGGGCCGGCGGCAGGCCCTCGCGGTCGGGGTGGGGATGATGCCTCGGGGCGAGGTGGGCATCCTGGTCGCATCGCTCGGGCTCTCGCTGGGTGTCGTCGGGCAGGACCTCTACGGCGCGGTGATCGGGATGTCGATCATCACGACCCTGCTCGCGCCGCCCCTGCTCAAGCCGCTGTTCTTCCGCGGCCCGTCCGAGCCCCCGGGCGAGCGGGGGTCCGCCGCCGTTCGCTAGAATCCGGCGGCCCTGCGGGGCTCCTGACATGCAACCGTCTCGCCCGACCACGCAACGCATCCGATTCCGATAGGGGGAATGACCATGCACTTCCTGGCCCAGGAGGGCGGTCCCATCGAGGCCGTCTTCGGGTCCTTCGAGACCAACGCGCTGTGGCTCATCCTCGGCGTATCCCTCGTGGCCCTGCTGTTCGCCGCCTACCTGCGCAAGGAGGTCCTCGCCGCGCCCGAGGGCACGCCGAAGATGCGGGAGATCGCCGAGGCGATCCAGGTGGGGAGCCGCGCGTACCTCAGCCGGCAGTTCCGCACCGTGGGGCTGTTCCTCGGGATCCTCACGATCGTCATCTACCCCCTCCTGCCCGCCCACGACGTCCTGAACGAGGCCGGCGGCATCGCGTACAGCGAGAGCTCGATCCGCCTCGGGCGCTCGATCGCGTTCATCCTCGGCGCCGGGTTCTCCGCGCTGACCGGCTTCGCCGGCATGTGGCTCGCGGTCCGGGCCAACGTGCGCACCGCGAACGCGGCCCGTGAGAGCGGGCTCCGCAAGGCGATGCGCATCGCGTTTCGCGCGGGGGGCGTCGCCGGGATGTTCACGGTCGGCCTGGGCCTCCTCGGCGCGACGGTGATCCTGCTGGTCTACAAGCAGGCGGCGACCTCGGTGCTGGTCGGGTTCGGGTTCGGCGGTGCCCTGCTCGCGATGTTCATGCGGGTCGGGGGCGGCATCTTCACGAAGGCGGCCGACGTCGGTGCCGACCTGGTGGGCAAGGTCGAGAAGAACATCCCCGAGGACGACCCCCGCAACGCGGCGACCATCGCGGACAACGTCGGCGACAACGTCGGCGATTGCGCGGGCATGGCGGCGGACCTGTTCGAGTCCTACGAGGTGACCCTGGTGGCGTCGCTGATCCTGGGCGCCGCCGCCTACGCCGGAACATCGAAGGGCGCGATCGTCGGCGTGATGTTCCCGCTGTTCGTGCGCGCGATCGGCGTCGTCACGTCGATCATCGGCATCCTCGGCGTCACCCCGCGGAGCGAGACCGAGCACGGGATGAAGGCCATCAACCGGGGGTTCTTCCTCTCCACGATCGTGAGCATCATCGGCGTCTACTTCCTGGCGCAGATGTACATGGACGACCTTCGGCCCTTCTGGGCGGTCGTGATCGGCCTCGGCCTCGCGACGAGCATCCAGCTGCTCACCGAGCACTTCACGTCCACCACGCGCAAGCCGGTCCTCGAGGTCGCGGAGTCGTCCCAGACGGGTGCCGCGACCACGGTGCTGTCCGGCTTCTCGGTGGGGCTCGAGTCGACGGTGTGGTCGATCCTGCTGATCGGCGGCGCGATCATGGGCGCCTTCCTGCTGGGCGACACCGTCGCGGAGCAGCTGTACTTCATCTCGCTGACCGGTATGGGGATGCTCACCACTGTCGGCGTCATCGTGTCGATGGACACGTTCGGTCCGGTCTCGGACAACGCACAGGGCATCGCGGAGATGTCCGGGGAGTTCGAGGGACGTCCGGCCGAGATCCTGCAGTCCCTCGACGCGGTCGGGAACTCGACCAAGGCGATCACCAAGGGCATGGCCATCGCGACCGCGGTCATCGCCGCCACGTCGCTGTTCGGCTCGTTCCGGGAGGCGCTCATCGGCGAAGGCTTCGACTTCGGGGGGATCCGCGTCGACTCGCCGGACGTCCTGGTCGGGCTGTTGATCGGCGGCGCGGTGGCGTTCCTGTTCGCGTCGCTCGCGATCCGGGCCGTCGGCCGAGCGGCCTCACAGGTCGTGGTCGAGGTGCGGAACCAGTTCCGCGACCACCCCGGGATC
>JBBDTT010000068.1:4656-8991 GCA_040904285.1 Actinomycetota bacterium | reverse complement strand
GGCGCCGCGGTCGTGTCCGTCCAGTCCGGGCTTCGCGACGACGATCCTGGGGGTGTCGGCCATGTCCTCGTGGGGTTGGGGTAGCGGGCGGCGAAACTCTATATGGGTGTCGTGTCTGACTACACTTCGCCCGTGGCCGGCAAGCGCGTTCGGATGCGCGGACCGTGGGTCCGCGAGGGCTCGCGGATCGGACCCCTGGGCCCGTTCCGGGGCCGGCTGGGCATCCACTGGGTGATCGCGTCGATCGTCGTCGGCGTGATCCTGCTCGTCGCCGGCGTCCTCGCCCTCGGCCGGCTCGGCCTGTTGTAGCGTCCCGGGCCGAAGCGAATTACAATCCTGTAATTCAAGGTTGCGTGGGTTTCGCCGAGGGTAAACGAGTGAGCGTCCCGTGAGCGACGACATCCAGCTGCGGCCCGAGGACGTCCCGGAGGCCCGGCACCTTCCCCGGGTGCTGCGGAGGGCCGGAACCGTCCTGGGCGCCGTCCGGGAGATCGGCTGGTTCGGGGTCGACGTGGCGCTCTACCCGGTCGGGTTCCTCGCCGGAAGCGCCTCGGAGCGGATGACCGAGCGATGGCTCCAGCACCACCGCCCCCTCCCCGTGGACATCGACTGCGAGCTCCGAGGCACCCCGATCGTCATGGTCCACGGGTACTTCCACAACCGCAGCGGATTCTTCGTCATGCGCCGGGCCCTGCGCCGGGTGGGCTTCGCGCACCTGTACGACGTGAACCTGCCGATCGGCCGTCGCGACGTTCGCTCCCTGGCCGCCCGCCTCGCCGAGCGGGTGGACGAGGTCCTCGCGGCGACGGGGGCGGACCGGGTCCACCTGATCGGGCACAGCCTGGGCGGGATCGCGGCGCGGTACTACGTGCAGCGCCTCGGCGGAGCCGACCGCGTGGACACCGTGATGACCCTCGGCTCGCCCCACGGGGGAACGCTCGCGGCCTTCGCCGCGCCCACCCGCGTCGCCCGCCAGCTTCGCCCGGGCTCGCGGTTCCTGGAGGAGCTCGACCGCACCGCGGAGCCGTCGGGCGTGCGATGGGTGGCGTTCTCGTCCAACCTCGACGCGTTCGTGCTGCCCTCGCGCAACGCCCGGCTGGAGGTACCGGCCCTGAACGCCGAGAACGTGGACATCCGCGACCTGGGGCACATGTCGCTGCTCGTGTCGCCCGACCTCATCCACGAGGTGGTCGTCCGCCTCGCACGCCGCGAGGCGGGGGTGGTTCGCCACATCGACACCGCCCGCTCGCGCCGGAGCCGGCGCGCCACCAGCCGCACCGCGGTCTAGCGCGTCAGAACCTGAGCTCGACGGTCTGGTCCTCCTCGAACTTCTCGAAGAAGGCCTCGGCGCGGTTGCCGGTCACGGTCCAGATCTCGTCGTCGTAGCCCCGGGGGTTCCACCCCTCGGGGAACGTGACCCGGACGCGGATCGACTGGTCGTTGTACCGCGGCTGGCGCTGCATCGTGAGCCGATACAGCTCGCCGTCCTCGTCCAGGAGGCCCCCGGGCACGTGGTACTTGAAGATCAGGGACGCCGTCTCGTGGGCCTTGATCACCATCTTCGAGCTGAACACCTTGCGTCCCGCCTCCGTGTGGACGAGCGGGTGCGCCACCGGCGTGGTCTGGAACCGGTCGCTGAACGTAACGGACTCGAGCTCGGCCGTGGCCGGCGCGTACAGGTTCACGTAGGTCCGCTTGTACGGGGGCGTGTTGTTGTCGACGATCGGGTACGGCATGGACTCATCGACGAAGTTGGTCGCGGCCACCGTGGCGGTGACGTCGAGGTCGCCGTTGTCCTGGACCGTCACGTCGTAGTTCACCCGCTCGGTGGTGAACACGTCCAGGGTGTCGTCGCCGAGGTTCTCGTCCACCACGTAGACGTAGTCGCCCGGCGTGTCCTTGATGGCCCCCGCCCAGCCGAGGTCCTCGAAGAACGCCTGCTGCTTGGGGGCGCGGACCCACACCTGCATGTGGCGCTGCGCGAGGGCCCGGGAGAGCTGGAACACCGTGCGCACCAGGTCGTCGGGCTCCTGGAGGCTCTTCCACGTGGCCTCGACGAGGTCCTCGTTGAACGCCTTCCGGGCCCTGCCGCTGTCGCTCGCGTCGTCGCCACCCTCGGAGAGCTCCACGTAGGAGTCGATCAGCGCGATCCGCTCCAGGTTGTTGCCCCCGATCGGGTCCTCCCACGAGTCGACGGCGATCGGACCGATCGCGTCGACCAGGTAGGACACGCCGGTGATGTCGATCTGGAAGACCCCGTCGACCTCGCGGCCGTCGGCATCCACGAAGCCGTTGATGTCCTTCCCGGCGGTGCGCAGCTTGTAGATCTCGGCCGCGACCGGGGCGGTGTTCGGGAAATGGGGGTCCCAGTTCAGGTTGTTCATGCGCTTGGACAGCGGGAAGGTGTTCAGGTACCAGTTGTCCTTCGGGATGACGTGATCGACCGGCATGTTGATGCCGTGGTCCAGGTCGATGATCGGCCCCTGATTGACCAGGCTGAGCTTGCCGCCCTTGACCCCGATCTCCGCATAGGCGAAGTACGCGCCGCCCGTGCCTCGCAGGTAACCGCTGTCGGCGAAGAGCAGCAGGTAGTTCTTCGCCTCGTTGCTCCCCAGGAAGGCCGGGATGAAGTTCAGGCCCGCGAGGGCCCGCTCGGCCAGCCGGTGCGACTCCTGGATCTCACCGACCAGGTCCAGGCGGAGCTCCTCGACCTTGGAGACGAACGGGACCGCGCCGATCGCCTGGATCTCGGCCTCCGCAGCGGCGAGCTCGGCCTTGAGGGCCTCGACGCCCGGGATCAGCTCCCGGAGCCGCCGGAGGTTCACGGCCCCGTTGGACAGCAGGGCGTTCGGGTCGTCCTGCGCGGGCTCGTCGGAGCCGTCGCCGGGAAGGACGCCGCCCTTGTCGCGGAACAGGACCTTCTCCTCCTGGCTCAGCCGGCCGTCGCCGTCGAGGTCGGCCGCCTTCAGCGCGTCGCGCTGGGCCTGGCGGTCCGCGGCCTCCTGCTCGGCCTGCTCGATGGTCTGGCCGAGGATGGCCTCCAGGAGTTCCTTCGCGGCCAGGGCGGCGCCGAGCTCGTGCTTGCTCGCGTTCACGAGGCGCTCGGTGGCGCTGACGGGCAGGCCGAGGAACGGGATCACGCGGGAGATCCGCCAGGTGGCGCGCGCGCCGTCGATCGCCACCTGGGCCTCGTTGATCTCCTTCGCGGCGGCGGCGAACGCGTCCTCGGGAGGGAGCTTGCCCTGGATCAGGTTGGCCCGGACCTGCTTCAGCGCCTCGCCGGAATCACGAACCCGCTCCAGGACCTGCACGGACTGGATGTAGCCGTCGGCCAGCACCGCGCCGGCGGCCCCCAGGATCACCGTCGCGACCGCGCCGACCACCAGGCGCTTGCGGCGCTTTCGCTGCTGCTCGTAGCGCTTCGCGATCTGACGGGGGCTGCTACCGCGGCCGATGAACTCGGCGTAGTGCTTGGAGCGGCGGCGGCGGCGTATCCGCCGGATCCCGTGCATGAGCCCCCGCTTGCGGCGCCGGCGGCGGGAGCTGCGAGAGCTGCGACGGCGGTGTCCGTAGGCCTCCTCCTCGTCGAGCGGGGGCAGGTTCGACCGCGGGTCGTCCGCCGTGATGACGTCGGCCGCGAGAGAACGGCCGGAGGATGAGGACCGCCGGGACGAGCTCGAAGAGGATCGACGGCTCTCGCCGTGACCGATTCGGGAGCGGCTTCCGTGCCGGCGGCGCTTGTGGCGCCGGCGGCGGCCTCCCGGCTGCCATTCGGGTGGCGCGGGGAGGAACTCGCGCGACATTGCGGGCGAGTCTACCGAACGGTCCCCGGTACGGGGCCTAGTCGTTCAGGAGAACCGACACGTACAGGTCGCGAACGAGCGGTGTCGCGAACACGGCCCCGGCGCCCGCCCTGGTCCACCCGGGCGGGAGCCGGGAGAACGACATCCCCTCCGGGAGGATGAGCTCGATGGTGAACGAGGCCGTCCGCACGAGCGGCTGGTGCTGGACCAGGAGCCGGTACTCGGCGCCGCGCTCGGTCCGGACGAGCCCCCGGGGAACGCGATACCGATAGATGGCCGTGGCGCGCGATCCCGGGTCGACGGTGAGCCTGGTCATGAACAGCTCCTTGCGATACGCGGTCGCCAGGCTGGGCTGGCGCTCGCCATCGGGGATCAGCCGGTCGTCCTCGACGGTCAGCCCCTGGAACTCGGATCCGGCGGGGACGAAGGCCCCGATGAGCGTTCGCATCTGCGATCCCGAGTTGTTGCCGACCGGCTTGTCGAGATCGGGCGGGGCGCCGTTGCGGAGCTCGACGATCGTCTCCACGTCCAG
>JBBDTT010000068.1:0-4646 GCA_040904285.1 Actinomycetota bacterium | reverse complement strand
CAGGTAGTAGTCGAGCTTGTCCACGCCGAGGTTCTGATGGTTGATCAGCAGGTAGTCGCCCTTCGGGTTGGCCACCCGCCCGGCCCAGTCCTTCTCCGAGAACAGCCGCTGCTCCGGCCGGAACCGCGACCACAGCAGGACGCGTCGCTCGGACAGGCCGCGGGAGACCCCGTTCAGCAGCGCGAAGGGGCTCTCCGCGCTCCCGAGGCGCTGCCACACCTGCTCGATCACGGCCTCCTGGATGGCCTGGCGCACGGGGTAGGGGTAGAGCAGGTACTGGGCGTTGGTGGAGTACCGGACGAAGTTGCGCTCGTCCAGAACGATCCGCGGATCGGGATAGCGGACCGCCCCCACCGCGGGCAGCACGTAGGACAGCCCGACCGCGTCGATCGCGATGACGCCGTCGAGGGGCGTACCGAACTTGGCCCGGACGATGTCGGACGCGAGCCGGGCCCCCTCGGCGAAGTCGGGCCCGTTCAGCGCATTGACCAGGTGGACGGGATAGATCTCGTCCAGGAAAGGGTTGCCCTCGGGCGCCTCGGCATACTCGGGCCCCCGTCGCGGGTCGAGCGTGAGCGGATCGCCCTTGGCGAGCAGCCCGAGCTCTCCGTTATCCGCGCGCACCACGCCGAAGGACAGGAACGCCCCTCCAACCCCGTGGAGCTCGGCCGGATTGAGGATGGCCAGCAGGTAGTTCCGCTCGCCCTTCGCGCCGAAGAAGTCCGGGAGCACGCGCAGGCCGCGGCGGATGACCTCGGCGCTCTCGCGGACGCGGCCCAGCTCGCGCAGGGCCTCCGTCCGCAACCGGGCGGTCTCGGCGACGAACGGGATCGGCTTGACCGCGGCGACCTCGGCCTCCACCCGTCCCAGGTCCTCGAGGATCCGATCGAGCGTTGCCGCCGCCGCCTGGAGCGACTCCAGGTCGACGCGGCCGGAGTGGAGCAGCGGCTTGGAGCCGTCGGTGCCCGTGATGTCGGCGATCGTCCGGCGGGCCAGCTCGATCGAGTCGAGCTCGATGGCCGCCGCTCGCACCAGGTGCTCCGCGGCATGGACGGGCCGCCCGAGCAGCGGGACGAAGCCGACCAGGTCGAACGACCAGTTGGCGTTGTCCACCCGCTCGACCGCCTTGTCGATCGAGGTCTCCACGCGCGTGAAGGCCTCTTCGGAGAACGGGCTGCCCCCGACCAGGAACCCGGGCCCGACCTTCAGGACGAGCGCCGCCGAGCGGAGGTCCTCGGCCGTGTACAGCGCGATGCGGTAGGCCTGGAAGGTCACCAGCCCGAACAGCAGCAGGAGGCCGCCGCCCACCACCCACGGCCACCGGCGGCGGCGGAACGCTCCGGGATGCACGCTTCGCCGGACGTGCCGGCGGTCCCGGTCGAGCGCGCTCTGGGCGCGTGGGCGAGTGCGTGAGGCCACGCTCATCCCGCGAGTATCACGCCTTCCTGATGGGGGCGTAGGCGAGCAGGAGCCGCTTCTCGCCCTGAGCCTCGAAGCTGATCTTCGCCTCGGCGCGGGACCCCGCGCCCATCACCTCGACGACCACACCGGGTCCCCACCGGTCGTGGATCACCGTGTCGCCGGGAGCGAGCGAGGGGACCTGGCGCTCCCGGATGCCCGAGCGGCCGCCGCCGGCGCCGTTGCCGCCCGCGCCCCCACCGTCCGCCTTGGACTCCAGCTCGTGCATCCGGATCAGGGCGTCGGGGATCTCGCCGAGGAACCGGGACGGCGGATTGTACGACGACCCCCCGAACAGGTTCCGGCTCCACGCGTGGGTCAGGTAGAGGCGCTCCTTGGCCCGCGTGATCCCGACGTAGGCGAGACGGCGCTCCTCCTCGAGCTGCGCGGGCTCTCCCATCGAGCGGTAGTGCGGGAACACGCCGTCCTCCATCCCGACGATGAACACCACGGGGAACTCCAGGCCCTTCGCCGTGTGCAGCGTCATCAGCGTGACGGTCGATTCCTCCTCGGAGTACTCGTCCTGGTCGCTCACCAGGGCCATCTGTTCCAGGAAGTCCGCGAGCCCGGTCTCCCCCTCGGTGCGGGCCTCGAACTCCGCCGCGACGCCGACGAACTCCTGGAGGTTCTCGACGCGCCCCTCGGCCTCGACCGTCCGCTCGGCCTCGAGCTCGGCCAGGTAGCCCGACTCCGTGAACGCCGCCTCCACCAGGCCGGACACCGGCGTGCCGTCCTCGAACAGGGCGCGAAGGCGGTCCATGATGCCGACGAAGCCGGCGACGGCCCCCTTGGCCCGCGAGCCCAGCAGGACGATCTCGTCGGCGCGGCGGGCCGACTCCATGAACGTGAGGTCCATGTCGCTCGCGAACGACTCCAGCGCACCGACCGTGGCATCGCCGATCCCCCGCTTCGGCGCGTTGATCACCCGCCGGGCCGACACCACGTCCGCCGGGTTGACGAGCAGCCGCAGGTAGGCGATGACGTCCTTGATCTCCCGGCGCTCGTAGAAACGGACGCCCCCGACGACGCGATACGGGACCCCCGCGCGCGAGAGGACGTCCTCCAGCACCCGGGACTGGGCGTTGGTCCGGTAGAAGATCGCCAGGTCGCCGTTGCGGTAGCCCTCGGTCTCGGCGAGGCGGGCCATCTCCTCGGCGACGAACCAGGCCTCGTCGTGCTCGTCGTTGGCGCGGACCCGCACGACCATCTCCCCGCCCGGCGCCTCGGTCCACAGCGACTTCGGCTTGCGCTCGAGGTTGTGCTCGATGAGGGCGTTGGCCACCGACAGGATGTTCTGCGTCGAGCGGTAGTTCTGCTCCAGGACGAACACGGCGGCGTCCGGATAGTCCTTCTCGAAGTCGAGGAGGTTCTGGATCGTCGCGCCGCGCCACGAGTAGACGCCCTGGTCCGCGTCCCCCACGACGCAGATGTTGCGGTGCTTGGCCGCGAGCATGTTGACCAGGTGGTACTGCGCGCGGTTGGTGTCCTGGTACTCGTCGATCAGGACGTACGGGAAGCGCTCCTGATAGTGCTCCAGGACGTCCGGATACGCGCGGAACAGTTGCACGGTGCGCATGATGATGTCGTCGAAGTCCAGCGCCCCGGCGTTCTGCAACCGCCGCTGGTAGGCCCGGTAGACGTCGGCCACCGCGCGCTCGTAGAAGTTGGCCGCCTGCTGGGTGAAGTCCTCCGGCGAGATCAGGTGGTCCTTGGCCTTGCCGATCACCGCCGCCACGCCCCTCGGAGGGAAGCGCTTCGCGTCGAGGTTGGCCTCCTTCAGGCACATGGTCACGACGCGCACCGTGTCGGACTCGTCGTAGATCGAGAACGAGCTCGGGAGGCCGAGACGCGTGTGCTCCCGCCGGAGGATCCGGACGCAGGACGAGTGGAAGGTGAGCACCCACATGCCCTTCGCGATGCGCTCCCCCAGGAGGCCCTCGACGCGCTCGGCCATCTCGTTGGCGGCGCGATTGGTGAAGGTGATCGCCAGGATGGCGAACGGCGACACCCCCTTCTCGCGGATCAGATAGGCGATCCGGTGGGTCAGGATCCGGGTCTTGCCGCTCCCGGCGCCGGCCACGATCAGGACGGGACCATCCGCGTGCAGCACGGCCTCGCGCTGCACCGGATTGAGGGAAGACAGGAGGGGGGATTCGGCTGGCACCGGTACCCAGATTGTACGAGGCGCCCCGCTATGCTCAGAGCCGTGCACCCTACCGGCGAGCTGAGCCCCGCCCGCACGGATCCCACCACCGTTGCCGAGCGCTATCTGGAACTGCTGAAACGTTCGCTGACCAAGGTGGACTCCAGCACGGAGCGGATCAGAGACCATGTTCCGATCCGTCGCTTGAATCGAGCCGCGCTGCGATTGCTCGGGCCGTTCCTACGCCGGCGACGGCTGCGGCTCGTCCGCACCTATCGCCTCGACCCCCGCATCTACGAGATCGGTTTCGGAGGGCAGCCCGATGCGATCAGCATGATCGGCCTCAGGCGCATGGAGAACATCCAACAGCTCGCGGCCGACGTCCTCCGTCGCGGTGTCCCCGGAGACTTCATCGAAACAGGCGTCTGGCGGGGGGGAGCCACGATCTTCATGCGCGGGATCCTTGAGGCCTACGGCGACACGGAGCGCCGCGTCTGGGTCGCCGATTCCTTCGAAGGACTCCCGAAGCCCGACCTTGAACGCTATCCGGCGGATGAACATGTCTGGATGTTGAAGGACGGTGAATGGCTCGATCAGCTGGCCGTGTCCCTCGAGGAGGTGAAGGCGAACTTCGAGCGCTACGGCCTGCTCGACGATCGAGTCCGCTTCCTCGTCGGGTGGTTCAAGGACACCCTGCCGTCGGCCCCCATCGACCGGATCTCCCTGCTCCGGCTGGACGGCGACCTGTACGCGTCCACGATCCAGGCGCTCGACGCGCTGTATCCGAAGGTCTCCGATGGTGGATACGTGATCGTCGACGACTACGGGTCGTGGGAACCGTGTTTCAAGGCGGTCAACGACTACCGGGCGACGCACGGGATCGAGGACGAGATCGTGTGGATCGACTGGACTGGGGCCTACTGGCAAAAGCGCAGCGGACCGGCAGCGTGAGTCCTTCGCCAGCCGGCCCAGCACCGCGCATCTCGGTCATCACGCCCGCCCACAACCGGCTCGACTTCCTCCGCCAAAGCGTCGCGAGCGTGCT
>JBBDTT010000067.1:0-8997 GCA_040904285.1 Actinomycetota bacterium | reverse complement strand
CTCGACAACAGCTGAACGCCCAAATCTCTCTGAATCGGGTCAGTCCCCGGCCGGGACCTGGGCGACGCAACCTAGTTCAGAAGGCGACCGGAGTCCCTCAAGCCATATTCGTTCCGCCAGTTCCACAACCGAGAATCTTCTACTTGCTTTCGCTGCCGAATCACCGGATTTCCGATGCTCTTCGGCCAACTCAGAAACTTACTAGCCTTGTCAGGGATGACGATGGTCGTCGTCACGCATGAGATGACCTTTGCTTGCGATGTCGCCGACACTCTTGTCTTCATGGACGCGGGCGTCGTCGTTGAATTCGGACCCCCGGCCGAGGTCATTTTCGAATCCCTGGCACGCCCGTACCCGGACCTTCCTCTCTAAGGTCGTGTAGCGGGTCCGGATGCCCTGGGCCTCGGGCCGCGTCACCTAGTCTCAGGCACCTCACGCCCAAAGGCCTTGACGCGTCAGCGTGACGTCGCTGCGGAGGCACCTCGCACGCGGAGTCCGTCGCTGGGCGGCGCACGCTACATGTAGAGCCTGCTGTGCCACCTGTCGCGGAGGAGCCCCGTTCTTCTCCCACGCAGATATAGGCCGCCTGCGGCGGCAGATATAGGCCGCCTGCGGCGGCAGATATAGGCCGCCGCGGCCGATGTCTTCCGAGTGGCGGGCGGTGTACAACCGCGCGGCCACTGATACCACCTATTGAGGGGAGACGATCATGAAGCCCAACACCCGCACCACCCGCGCCGAGACCGCCATCGTCCTATGTAGCTTGGTGCTGTCCATGCTCCTCCTGCCCACCGCGAGCCACGCGGCGATCAGCGAAATCGGCGGGCAGGCCGTTCTCGTCGATCCCGCGCCTGCGTCGGTTCGGGTGGGCGTCCTGGAGAGCGACAGCGAGATCCGGGTCTTCCACGAGCAGCAGGACCTCCGGCTGGCCACGCCCGTCACGGTCGATGCCGCCACCCCCGGCACCTACACGTGGACCACCACCGAACCCGGGTCGATCCCTGCCGGTACCCGGATCGACAGCCACTTCCTCCACGCCGACCACATCGGGAGCGAAGAAGGGGGGATCCGCTTCCAGGGCTCGGTGAGCTTCTCAAGCGACATCCTCGGCGTCATCCTCACCAGCGACAACCTGGCTGCCAGCGACGCGACGCTCGGTGCACCGGGAACCCTCTACCCGACGGCCGGGGGACGGGGGCTGGAGGGCGGAGACCATGTGACGATCCAGGGCGATCAACGGACCATCGTGATCGACGTGGGTGTGTTCAACGTGGCAGACCAGGTACGGGCCGTCACCGCCGCAGCTGGGCTTGACGACATCCTGCGAGAGGACATCACCGACGAGGGCGGCGACACCGGCGACCGCCCGCCAGCGGGCGAGGACCCCGATATCGAGCCCATCCGGGAGGGATTCGAGACCGAGTCGCCCGTACTCGAGGCACCGAGCACGGGCGATCTCGTCCCCAACGAGTACATCGTGGAGTTTAAGCCCGGCACACCCGGCGGGCGCGACCTGAGCGCCAAGCTGGCCCGCGACAACAACGGAGAGCTGCTCTACGTCTACGAGCACGCCCTCCAGGGCTTCGCGGTCAGAATCAGCGAGAAGAAGCTCGCCGGCATCCAGCGTAACCCCAACGTTCGGCGTGTCGAGCAGGACAGCGTCGTGGGGATAGCTGCCGCCGACGAGGAGGTCCCTTGGGGGCTGCGGCGTGCCAACAAGCGATACCTGCCGCTGCCCCCCGACTACGCGCCGGACGAGACCGGGGCGGGCGTGAATGTCTACGTCGTCGACACGGGCATCCGGGGCTCACACCTGGCCTTCGAAGTTCGAGCTCCGGAAAGCCTTGGCGACTGCAATGGTCACGGCACCCACGTCGCAGGGACCGTCGGAGCCGCGACGACGGGGATCGCCAGGCAGACTCGCCTGATTGATCGGAAGGCTTTGGACTGCTCAGGAGCAGGGACCATCTCGAAGGTGATCCAGGAGCTGGACTGGGTCCATGCCTCTGGCCCGAAGCCGGGGGTGGTCGTGATGAGCTTCGAAGGATCGGCGTCTCCGGCGCTTGATGATGCCGTCAACAAGGTCATCGATGCGGGCTTCACGGTCGTCGCTGCAGCCGGCAACAAGAAGGCCGACGCCTGCAACTACTCCCCGGCACGGGTCAAGCGTGCCATCACGGTCGGAGCCACCACGTCGATCGACGAGGTCGCCGACTACTCGAACCAGGGCAGCTGCGTGGACCTGTTCGCCCCGGGCTCAACAATCACTTCGACCTGGAACACCAGCGACACGGCAACCCACGAGATCAGTGGGACGTCGACAGCGGCCGCTCATGTGGGCGGAGTTGCAGCCCTCTACCTGGACCAGCACCCGAAGGCCGCTCCGGCCGAGGTCAAGGACGCCATCGTCGGCGGAGCCACAAAAGACCTCCTGATCAAGCGGAAGGACGGATCGCCCAACCTCCTGCTGTACGGCAACACGGTCAAAGATCCCATCTCACCGCCGCCGGTCCCGCTGGCCAACCCGGGCTTCGAGGAGGGCTGGAACCAGGGGTGGACCGAGTTCTCAACCGGGCGCTGGCGGCTCGTCAAGCACCTGCCTGACATCAGCCGGACAGGCGAATTCAGCGCTTGGCTCGGCGGGTACAACGGGGCGGTGGACCGGATCCAGCAGAGAATCACGTCCGTGCCGGCGGGTGCACGGCTGACTTTCTGGTGGCAGATGAGGACGAACGAGACAACGACCACCACGGAGCATGACACGTTCGAGGTTCGCATCTACGACGGCGAGACCGGCCAGAACCTGGCGACCAGGGGCCGTCGGAGCAATCTGTCCGTGCGTCGAACGTGGTCCCCGATCAGCGTGGATCTCTCGGAGTACGCCGGCAGGTCGATAACGATCAGGTTCGTGGTGCGCACCGACGACGCGCTGGCGACCAGCTTCTATGTCGACGACGTGGTCGTGGACGTGCCGTAGCCTCGGAGCCCTCGGTTGCCGAGGATGGGGGAGCCGCAAATCAGCTCTGACCTTGGGTTTTGCGGATGGTGTGGATTCGAACCCACGGTGTACTGCGGGACCGTGAACGTGCCCTTGAGCACGTACATCCCTCATCCTCGCGGCTGTGAACGTGAAGCGCCGGGCCGAGCCCGACGATAGAAGCTTTCAGCGGTCGCGAGTGCCGGGCGGGGGCCGGCTGCGTGTATCCTATCCGCGGGCCGTCCCCTAAACTCGATACCAGCAGGTCCGGTGCGTATTTGGGTACGGCGCACTGGGGGTGAGGTGGGTATCGGGGAAGGGGCGCCGGCGACGAAGCCAGGGTTGCCACTGTCCCTGAACAGCTTCGTCGGGCGCGACGAGGAGGTCGCGACCGTCGAGAGGCTGCTCGGCATCTCACGCCTGGTGACGCTGACCGGCGCGCCGGGCGTGGGAAAGACACGGCTCGCGCTCGAGTCCGCGCTGCGCGTGGCGGACCGCTACGAGGACCGCGCACACCTGGTCGAGCTCGCACCGCTCTCCGACCTCGCCCGGGTCCCCGCCGCTGTGGCCACCGGGCTCGGCGTCCCGGCCCTGCCGCGGCGCTCGCTGCCCGAGTCGTTGATCGTGCACCTCGGCAAGCGGAGCCTGCTGCTCCTGCTCGACAACTGCGAGCACCTGATCGAGCCGGTCGCCGAGCTGGTCAAGGCACTGCTCGAATCGTGCCCTACGCTCACCGTCTTGGCGACCAGCCGCGAGCCCCTCACGATACCGGGCGAGGCAGTCTGGCGGGTGCAACCGCTCCCGGTCCCCGAGGCAGGCGAGGCAGACGATCCCGGGGCTCTCTCCCAGAATGCGGCCGCGCGGCTGTTCGCCGATCGCGCGAGCGCGATCCACCCGCGCTTCGAGCTGACGCGCGACACGGCTTCGCCGGTGGCGGAGATCTGCCGAAAGGTCGACGGGGTGCCGCTGGCGATCGAGCTGGCGGCCTCCCACGTCGGATTGCTGACCCTCCGCGAGATCGCCGCGAAGCTCGACGAGCGCCTGCGGCTGCTCGCCGCCGCGACCCGCGGACGGGATCCCCGGCACCGAAGCCTCTTGGCCTGCATGGAGTGGAGCCACGAGCTGCTGAACTCGGCGGAGCGCGCCCTCCTTCGCCGCCTCTCGGTGTTCGCAGGAGGCTGGATCCTGGGCGCGGCAGAGGAGACGACCGCCGGCGGGGAGGTTCCTCGTGACGGCGTGTTCGGGTTGCTCTCGCAACTCGTGTCTCGATCGCTGGTGATCCCCGACACCGGCCGCGAGCCGGCTCGCTATCGAATGCTCGAGACGATTCGAGAGTACGGCGCGATCCGCCTCGCAGAGGCGGGGGAGAAAGAGGCAACGATGGTGGCCTACCTCAACTGGGCCGTGCGACTGGCCGAGGAGGCCGAGCCCGAGCTGATCGGGACCGAGCAAGCGAAGTGGATGGCCCGCGTCGACCAGGAGATCCCCAACCTCCGCGCCGCCATGCGCTGGGCGCTCGACAGCGGTCGGATCGACCAAGCGCTGCGGTTGATCACCCCGCTGATCCTCTACGCACACATCCGCGGCTACTTCGTCCAGGCGCGGGCTTGGCTCGAGGAGGCGCTCGAGGCCAGAACCGCCGAGCTCGCGGGCGAGGGCGAGGCGCGCGGCGGTGTGACCTATGGCGCGGGCGCAGATGCCGAGGCGCGTGGCGGTGCGACCGAAGGCGCAGACGGCGGGGCCCCATCCGACGACGCTGCTCGCCGGCTGGTTGCGAAGGCGCGCTGGGGCGTCGGCTTCATGGCCCTATATCAGGGGGACCTCGGCGAGGCGCGGCCGTTGATCGAGGCCGGCGTCGAGGCGGCGCGCGAGACGGGCGATCCGGAGCTGATCGGTCGCGCCCTCAGCCTGCTCGCCGACCTCCAGATGCTCGCTGAGCCCGCCGCCTCATGGCGCACCCTGGAGGAGGCGGTCGAGAACGCCCGCGCGGCGGCGGACACCTGGTGCCTCGCCGACACCCTCGGCAAGTGGGGCTGGGCCAACCTCTACCACGGGAATTCGGGCCCCGGGCGCGAGCTCTTCCAGGAGTGCTTGGAGCTCGCGCGCGAGCGGGGCGATAAGCGCAACATGCGTCGAGGGCTTGGGGGGCTCGGTTGGGCGGCGCTGCTCCAGGGCCACTTCCCCGAGGCCGAACCCCTGTTCGAGGAGACGCTCTCCCTCGCCCGCGAGCTCGGCGACTCGATCTGGGCGGCGCAGACGCTGAACGTGCTGGGGGAGCTCAAGCGCGCCACCGGCGATTACGAGCGGGCCTGCGCCCTGAGCGAGGAGGCGCTCGAGCTGGGCCGCGAAATCTCGGCCGCGTTCGCGATCTCGAACGCGCTCGGGGTGCTGGGGAGGATCGCGCTCTCCGAGGGCGACTTGGAGACCGCGAGCAAGCGGCTCGACGAGGCGATCGCGATCGCCCGCGCGACCGGCCTCAAGAACTTCCAGGCCTGGTGGCTCCAGTCGCGTGGCGAGATCGCGGAACGCGAGGGGGATGCGGCGCGAGCCAGGGAGCTGTATCGCGAGGCGCGCTCGGTCGCCGAGGAGCTCGGCAACCGCCGCGACGCGGGGCGCAGCCTGCGCCTGCTCGCGGGGGTGGCCCGGGGCGAGGGCGACCACCACCGGGCGAGCTCGCTCCTGCACGAGGGACTCGCCCTCCAGGTCGAGGTCGGCGACGCGGCCGGGATCACCGAGACGCTGGAGGCGATCGCGGGGCTGCTGGTCGTGGAGGGCCGGGCGGAGCTCGCCGCCCGCCTGCTCGGCGCCACCGGGGCCCAGCGCGAGGCGAGCCGCTATGCGCGCGCCCCAGCAGAAGCCGCGAGCCACGAGGCGGAGCTCTCGGCGGTTCGGGAGGCCCTCCCCGAGGCCGACTTCGAGCGGGCTTGGCAGGAGGGGAAGCGACTCTCGCTCGCCCAGGCGGTCGCCGTGGCGAGGCGCGGGCGCGGGACCCGCTTCCGCCCGGAGTCGGGCTGGGGCAGCCTCACACTGGCCGAGCGCGACGTAGCCACCCTCGCCGCCCAGGGCCTCACCAACCGCGAGATCGCCGAGCGCCTCTTCGTCTCCCCCGCCACGGTCAAGGCCCACCTCGCCCACATCTATCGAAAGCTCGATCTCGCCTCGCGCAAGCAGCTGGCCTTGCTCGCCCCTGCCGGCGCGTCTGAACCCCCCGGTCCGCGGACGACCGCGTAGGGCGCCGGATCCGCTCGTCGAGCGCGCCCCCGGCCGGGGCGCAGCCCGCCCGCGCCGAAAGATAGGCCGCCGCGGCCGATGTTTTCCCGTCCCTCTCAGCGTACGATCCGCCTGTCCAGCAAGAGAACAGGAGGAATCTGTGAATCCCACGAAGACAACGAAGCGACCGCCGGCGCGACGGATCGCCGGGCTGGCGCTGGCGCTGGGGCTGGCCTCGGCGCTGCTGCCGGCCCCGGCCGCGGCCCAGGCGGGCACGCTCGACCAGCAGCAGACGGACACAGCCGGGGGAGGAGCCAGCATCCTCGGGGGCGATTTCGGAATCGCTAGTAGCCTGGCCCAAACCTTCACCGCGGGGGGCTCGGGACTGCTCGACCAGGTGGACCTCCACCTTCGCCGGGGCCTCCCCACGCTCCCCCTTACCGTCGAGATCAGGTCAACGGACGCCGGCGGGGCCCCGGGCACGACCGACGGGAGCGTGCTGGCGAGCGCCGAGGTCGGGGCCGCCAGCGTTCCTGCAAGCACTGCCGAGTGGGTGGCCATCCCGTTCACCCCGCCGGCGCAGGTCGCGGTGGGCGGGAGGTACGCGATCGTCGCCTACACGGCGGACGAGTCCGACTACCTCTGGTCGAGGAGGGACGAGTTCGCTGACTACGCGGGCGGCGAGGCCTTCCACAGCTTAGCCTCACCGCCAGCCTCCTGGTCCGCTTTGCCCGACGCCGACCTCGCCTTCAAGACCTACGTCGCCGTCGTCGCGCCGGGGGCGGACCTGAGCATCCAGATGTCCGCTCCGTCCTCGGTCAAGACCCGGTCGCTGATCACCTACGAGATCGACGTCTCGAACCTGGGTTCCGCCTCCGCGGAGAACGTCGTGCTGAGCGACGCCGTCCCCTACGGCACGACCTTCGACAGCCTCTCCGCGCCCGGTTGGGAGTGCACGACGCCGCAGCCGAAGAAGGACAAGGCGGGCCTCGTGCGCTGCGCCCGCGCGTCGCTGGCCAGCGGGGCGAGCGCCACCATCGACCTGACGCTGAAGGTGACCGCGACGCCCAACGCGGGGGTGATCAACAACGTAGCCACGGTCAGCAGCGACACCGAGGACCCGGTGAGCTCGAATAACGCGGCGCACGCCCAGACCACGGTCACGCGCTGAGGCTCAGGGCGCCGGAGCGTCCTGCCGTTGCCCAGAGGCACGGTGAGTGATGCCGTCATCCCGCTAGTCCTAGTAAAGGGAGACGTGGGCCCCCGTCAGGTGCGGGCTGCGCCGGGGGGTCTGGCGCCTTAACGCACTATATTTGTGCGTTTCGGGCCACACCCCCCGGACGGTCTATCGCGCAAACGCCCTCGCGGGCGAAAAATAGGCCGCCGCGGGCGATGTTCTCACGCCTGCCATCGCCGACGATTCCCGCACAGGAGAAGTCCACGGGAAAGGAACAGACATGCACACCGAGACGAGCAAGCAGATCATCGACCTGGCCCGCGGAGAGGGCGAGGCGCGCTGGTGGTTCGAGGGCCTGGCCACCGTGAAGCTCACCGGCGAGCAGACCGGCGGTCAGTTCTCGCTCACCGAGATGCTCTACCCGGCGGGCGCGATCGTGCCCCGCCACGTCCACCACCCCAACGACGAGCTCTTCTACATCCTCGAGGGGGAGCTGACCATGGAGGTCGCCGGCCGCCCGATCGAGGCCCGGGCGGGGACCTCGATCTTCATCCCGCGCGAGACCCCACATGGGTTCCAGGTCGGCCCGAGCGGGCCGGTCCGCTACCTGATGCACTACTCGCCGGCCGGCTTCGAGGGCTTCATCCTCGAGAGCGGCCAGCCGGCGCGGGACCTCACCCTCCCGCCGCCGCCCGAGGGGTCGCCGAGCCCGGAACAGATCCGCGAGATCGACGCGATGATGGTCGAGTGCTACGGCTGCGAGTGGGTCGAGGACCCGACCAACCCGGCGCCGATCGGCGCAGGGGCGTAGACTCGATGGGCGCGAGGCCCCGGGCGGCGGAACGCGCCCGGTGGCCCGAGGTCAGTGGCGATGCTCGCGGCCCTTTTCAGCATCTGACCGCAGCGATGTGTCTGCGCGTCTGACACACGTTTGAGGCGGCCTCCCCAGCGCCGTACCCGACAAAACGCGAAAGGCCCCGTTTCCAGGGCCTTCCTTCATGGCGGGGGCGGGATTTGAACCCGCGACCTCCGGGGAGCCTGGTTTCGACGGTTCATTTGATCACTCCTTGTGGTCATACGTGGCCGATTAGGCGTAGTTTGGGCCGCCAGTCGTCCCACTTCAAGTGGTATGTTCCAGATCGCTCTACTGGTTTCAGTAGAACTGTTGAGTCTCGGGCAGCGCTGTCTCTAAGGCCGGCGCGGGCGGCGCGGGCGGACAGGGCGAGGCAGGCGGCAGCGTGGATAACGCTTAGAGAGACGTTTAAGGGTAGGGGAGGGCGGCCCCAGAATTGCCCGTCGGGTGCCAAACTGAGATTACGGCTTGAAAGGTCCGCGTGGTCACTTCGTCGATCTTGCTCACGCATTTGCTCACGAACTCGTCTGTACCGGCCCGGACGAGTCGGCTAGCCTGGCTCTGGAGATATGGACCAATGTGCTTAAACCGAGCGTAATCGGACCCGCACAGACCGGTCGCTCCAGACTGTTAATCAATAGGTTGCGGGGTTCGAGTCCCGCCCCCCGAGCCAGACATTCGTACCTAGAACAGCTCGTTATCGCGCCAGATTGTCAGATAAGCGGGCTTTAAGAAGTGTGTTTGCTCACATTTGCTCACGGAGTTCCATAAAAATAGCAG
>JBBDTT010000066.1:5135-9014 GCA_040904285.1 Actinomycetota bacterium | reverse complement strand
CTCGTGTCGCCCATGTTGACCCAGTCGGAGACCGCGCCCATGGTGCAGAAATTGGTCTTGTTCGCCACCGCGCCGAATATGAACGCGAGCACGAACGCGCCACCGCTGACGTACGCGGCGAGCCACTGGGATGTGGTCGGCGCGCCGTCGGGCGGGGGAGGGCCGATCGCGTCCAGCCTCGATCCGGGCTGGCCGTTCCCGGCCCACGCCTCCAGGGCCATGTTGCGCGCCTGCCAGTCCAGCAGGCGGACCACGGACACCGGTTCGACGGGGTCGACGATCGGGGCGCCGTCCGGCGATTCGTACGTAGCGATACCGGCCAGGGCCAGCCGTTCGATCAAATCGGAAACGTCCGACGGTGCGAACGGTTCGAGGTCCGCGGCGACCCGGCTCGGCACCGGGGACGGGGCGGAGCCGTTGGTGCAGGCGACGGCGAGCAGCGAGAGGACGACGAGCCCCGCGATGGTGGCGGGCGCGCGTCGCCGCGAATGGCTGAAGGGTCTTCCGAACCGCATGACCGGCCTTTCCTGGAGGGAGCGGTGGCGCCGCGCACCGCCCGGGCGGCGACTTTGGGTCGGGGGTCCGGAGCGCCGAACCGTCGAGCTGGGTTCGGCCGATTCAGACTACTCCTTCCGGGCCGGTCGCCGACGATGGCCCGCCAGATCCGCGGGTCGCCCGATCACCCGGGCCGATCTCCCAGGCCCAGCCGGGCGAGCGTGAGGTCGTCCACGGCGGGCTCACCGGTGCCGCCGGAAGCATCGGGCGCAGACGCGCGGCCGTGTCGCCGGACTCGGACTCGATGCGGATGACGGAGACCGGCTCGGCCAGGCCCTTGAGCTGGCGGGTGCCGGTGTCGACGTAGCGCACGTCGTCGATCCGGCGGGCCAGATGGGTGACCTCGCGGCTGGCGAGGATCTCTCCTGGCCCGGCCATGCCGCACAACCGGGCGGCCAGGTCCAACGCGCCGCCCCGGTAGCCGCCTTCGACAGCCACCGCCTCGCCGGCGTCCAGGCCGATGCCGACGAGGAGCGGGATCTCGGGGTCGGCGAGTGTCTCGTCCACGAAGCGCTCTTGCAGGGACAGCGCCGCGCGGATGGCCTGGCGGGCCGAGGAGAACACGGCCAGGGCCTCGTCTCCCCGGAGCTCGATCACCGAGCCGCCGAGCTCCGCGATCTCTTCGCGCGCGATCCTCGCGAACTTGCCGGCGAGCTTCGCGGCCGCCTCGTCGCCGCGCTCCTGGGTGAACAGGGTGTATCCGCGGACGTCCGCGATCAGGAACGTCCGGATCTCCGCGGAAGGTGTGTCCGTGGTCACGTCAGCTCGGCGACGGGCGTCGCCCCCGGACGAGTATGGGGGGGCGCGCCATCGGAGGCCAGCGACGGGTCTGCGAGGACGCAGCTCAGCTCGTCTGATCGTGGCCGACGGTCAGGACGACGTTGCCCGTCTTCTGGCCCGTCTCGACGTACCGGTTCGCCTCGACCACCTCCTCCAACGGGTAGCGCCGGTCGATGACCGCTCGGTACTTCCCCGCCTCGACGAGCTCCTTGGCGAACTCGACCTCCTGCTTCGTGTACCGGGGGATCGGAAACAACACCCGCTTGTCGCCGATCCGCCACGTCCACAGCGCCAGGAAGGGGTTCTGCGCCTTCGGTCCGAGGTCGGATGACGCGTAGATCCCGCCCGGCCTCAGGGACCTCTTGCATCTCTTGAACGAGAGCTTGCCGACCGCGTCGAAGATGAGGTCGTACGTCTCGCCGTCCTTCGTGAAGTCCTCCCGGGTGCGGTCGATGACCCGGCCGGCTCCGAGCGATCGCACGAGCTCGACGTCCCTCGTATCGCACGCCGCGGTGACGTCGGCGTCGAGGGCCCGGGCCAGCTGCACGCCGGCCGTGCCGATCGATCCCGCCGCGCCGTAGACGAGGACCTTCCGTTGCTTCGCGAGGTCCACCCGTTTCAGGTAGTTCATGGCGAGGATGACCCCGTCCGGGATCGCGGTCGCCTCGTCGAACGTCATGCCGGCCGGCTTGTGCGCGAGCGGGGCGCTCTGCGGCAGGCAGACGAACTCCGCGTGCGCGCCGGCCGTCCTCGCGCTGACGCCGAAGA
The DNA here is from genome assembly GCA_040904285.1 of Actinomycetota bacterium. Taxonomy (GTDB): domain Bacteria; phylum Actinomycetota; class UBA4738; order UBA4738; family JBBDTT01; genus JBBDTT01. Next base: position 6,911 of record JBBDTT010000066.1, on the reverse strand, counting down.
CGTGGTCACCCACCTGGAACTCGGTGACGGCCGGGCCGGCCGCCACGACCTCTCCCGCCAGCTCGGTGCCGGGGATCCGGTGCCTCGGCCGCACCAGACCGGTGACGAAGCGGCTGATGAAGTACTCGGCGCTGCGAAGGCCCGTGTCCGTTCGGTTGACCGTCGAGGCGTGGACCTTGATGAGGACCTCGTCATCCCCGGGGACGGGCCGCGGGACCTCCTCGAGCCGCAGGACCTCCGGAGGCCCGTACCGGTCGAAGACGACCGCCCGCATGCGCTCCGAGTTGTCCCTGGTCGCCATCTCCGGGATCGTAGCGATACCTGCCGGAAGGGAGATCGCCGACCATGGCGTACGAACGCGATCCCCGCGTCGACGCATACATCGACGCCCTGCCGGGGTGGCAGCAGGCCATCTGCCGCGAGGTCCGGGACCTCGTCCACGCGGCCGACGGCGAGGTCACCGAGACGATCAAGTTCACCAACCGCCCGTACTTCGTGCTGGAGGGCAACGTCTGCGCGCTGCTCGCGGCGAAGGACCACGTGAACGTCTTCCTCTACGACGGGGCCATCGTCCCCGATCCCGAGGGCATCATCACGGGGGGTCACGACAACCAGACCGCCCGCACCGTGGCGATCCGTCAGGGCGAGGCGATCAACACGCGGGCGCTCAGGGCGATGTTCGAGCAGATCGTCGCCAACAACCGGGCGGGCGGCTGGCGGAAGCTCAAGCGCGAAGGCTGATCGTCCGCTACGAGCCCTGCTGGACCTCGTAGATCTCGTCCGCGACGAGCCCGTGCGCCTCGCGATGGACCTTCACCGCGGTGTCCGAGTCGGGAGCGTCGACGAGACAGAAGATCTTCCCCGCCTGCTCGTCCACCCAGTACTGCTTGTAGTCGACGCCGTACTGGCCCTGCGTCTTCACGTCTGCCGCGTGCGCCTGTGCGACGTCACCGGCCGAGACGCCGCCCTCCATGTTGTGCACGTCCATGAACAGTGGCATGGAGCACCTCCTCGGTTGGCCTGCGAGGGACTCTAGCGGACACCCTCCCGTTCGGTCAGGTCTTCTTCGCCCGGCTGCGGGAGACGCGGGGCGGCTCGCCGGGCTGCTTCGGGTAGACGGGGGGCCACGGCGCGTCCATCAGCCCGTCGGCGAGGTCCCGTTCGTGCATCGCGAGCAGCGGCTCGATCGACTGCGGGTTGTCGTTCATGTCTTCCCACGGATCGCCGCCGGCGTCGATCCGCGCCGGCAGCGTCTCGACGGTGAGATCGTCGGGGTGGACGTCGTCGATCTCGTCCCAGCGCAGCGGCGTCGAGACCTGCGCTCCCGGGCGCGCGCGAACGCACCACGCGCCGAACACCGTCTTGTGCGGCGCGTTCTGGTTGAAGTCGACGAACACACGCTCGCCGCGGTCCTCCTTCCACCACTGCGCGGTCAGGAGGTCGGGCCGACGCCGCTCGAGCTCGCGCGCCGAGGCCACGGCCGCCGCGCGGACCTGGTAGGAGTCCCACCGGCGTTCGAGCCGGACGTACACGTGCAGGCCCCGGTTGCCGGTCGTCTTCGGGTAGCCGGCGATACCGAGCTCGTCGAGGAGCGTCCGGACCTCGCGCGCCGCCTCGCGGATGTGGGTGAAGTCGGTCCCCGGCTGCGGATCGAGGTCCAGCCGGAGCTCGTCGGTGAACTCCGGGTCCGCGGCCAGGTAGGGCCACACGTGGAACCCGAGGCACCCGAGGTTGACGGCCCACGCGATGTGCGCGACGTCGGCGCCGACGAGCGCG
>JBBDTT010000066.1:0-5125 GCA_040904285.1 Actinomycetota bacterium | reverse complement strand
CGCGGGACTCCGTCCCGTTCGGCGTGGTGACCGTCGTCGTCTGGAGCCACTCCGGCGCGGAGTCGGGCACGCGCTTCTGGAAGAAGGACGAGCCCGTCGCCCCATTCGGGAACCGTTGCAGGAGCAGCGGACGGCCGCCCATGGTCCGCATCAGCGGCTCGGCGAACCGGAGGTAGTGCCGCACGAGGTCCAGCTTGGTCTCGCCCCGTTCCGGGAAGAAAACCTTGCGAGGATTGGAGATCGTGACCTCGTGGCCGTCGATCACGAGGGCCTCTTCGCTGGCCGCCATGAGCCCGATGCTAGCCGCATCACGCAAAGGGACATCGTGGCCATAATCGGAGCGCCTTCAGACCTCGGTCCTTGGCGCGTCTGTGGCAAGTGCGTGAGCGAGAGAGAGAGGGGTGGGCGATGATCGTCCTGGTCACGGGGGGTGCGGGGTTCATCGGGTCCCACGTCGCCGAGGCCCTCCTCGCGGACGGCCACGAGGTCCGCATCCTGGACTCGCTGCACCCGGACGCGCACGGAAGCGGTCCGCCGCACGTGCCGGCCGGGGCCGAGTTCGTGCGGGGTGACGTGGCCGACCCGGCCGACGCCGCGGAGGCCGTGCGCGGCGTCGAGGCGATCTCGCACCAGGCCGCGCGGGTGGGGCTCGGCGTCGACCTGCGCGATGCGCCCGGGTACGTCCGGGACAACGACCTCGGGACGGCCGTGCTGCTCGCAGCCCTCACCGACGCCGGATTCGCGGGACGGCTCGTCCTGGCCAGCAGCATGGTCGTGTACGGCGAGGGCGGGTATCGCTGCGAGGTCCACGGCCCGGTCCGTCCCGCCCCGCGCGAGGCCGGCCGCCTCCGCCGGCGCGAGTTCGAGCCCGTCTGCCCCGACTGCGGGCGCGACCTCGAGGCCGTGGCCATCGACGAGACGGTCCCCCCCGACCCCCGCAACGTCTACGCCGCGACGAAACTCCACCAGGAGCACCTGTGCGCCGTGTTCGGGCGGGAGCGGGGCGTCCCGGTGACGGCCCTTCGCTATCACAACGTCTACGGGCCTCGCATGCCCCGCGACACGCCGTACGCGGGAGTGGCGAGCCTGTTCCGGAGTGCCCTCGAGCGAGGCGAGTCGCCTCGCGTGTTCGAGGACGGCGCGCAGCGGCGGGACTTCATCCACGTCGACGACGTGGCGCGAGCCAACGTCCTCGCCCTCACCGCCGAGCCGCCGGTCGGGGGAGCGGTCAACGTGGCGACCGGGTCGCCGCACACCGTGCTGGAGATGGCCGAGGCCCTGGCCGCCGGCCGCGGCGGGCCCGGCGGCCCGGCTCCGGTCGTCACCGGCGAGTTCCGGCTGGGCGACGTCCGCCACGTGTTCGCCTCGCCTGCCCGAGCCGAACAGGTCCTCGGGTTCCGCGCACGCGTCGGCTTCGCCGAGGGGATGGAGGCCTTCGCCACCGCGGCGCTGCGCGAGCCGGCTCAGCCCGGGCAGACGTAGCGCGTGTTGCCCGCGCCGAGCGGCCCGTCGACAGGGACCGCCCGAACCGGCCGTCCCGCGCGCAGCAGCTCACCGACGGGGACGGCGCGCATCCCGCGCGCCTCGAGGCCCTCGAGCACCAGGTCCAGCGCGCCCAGCGTGCCGGGGACCGCCTCGTGGGCGAGCACGATGTCTCCCGGCGCGATGCGGTCGAGGAGGCCGCGCGATGCAGCGTCCGGTCCGCGCGCGAGGGAGTGCCGCTCCACGGCGACCGACCACACGACCGTCGTGAGCCCGGCATACTCGGCGGCGCGAAGCCCGTCGACATCGATGCGGCCGTGTGGAGGACGGAAGAGCCGGGCCGCGTCGACCAGGACCCGGTCGGCACGCCGGATCTCCTCGGCGCTGTGGCGCGGCCCCAGCCCGGCCGGAACGACGTGGGCCCAGGTGTGGTTGGCGACCTCGTGCCCCCCGGCCCGGAGGTCCTCGACGATCACGGGCCAGCGCGCGGCGCGCTCGCCGACCAGGAAGAACGTGGCCCGGGCCCGGTGACGCCGGAGAAGTGAGATCGCGGCGCGGGTGGTCTCCGCGTCCGGACCATCGTCGAAGCTCAGGCCGACGACCGGCCGGGTCGTCGCCACCCGGCAGACGGGGAGCTCCGGTGCCCCGATCCCGGTCGCCGGCGTGGACATGAACGCCAGGGCCACGACCGGCGCCCACCGACTGAGCGACCTCACGCCGACCGGAGCGAACGCCGGAGCCCTCGGAGGCTTCGGACGAGTCCCCACACCAACAGGCTCTCCAGGAGGAGAAGCAGCGCGCCGCCCCACACGTTCGCGGGGAGCCCGCTGGGGTTCCGAGGATCGCGGCCGAACGCGAGGGCGTTCGGCAGCGCCACGGCCGCGACGAGGGCCGTGAACGCGAGCGAGCCCTGCACGTAGGCGCGGAACCACGCACCGGTCGTCCGGCGGAGGACCCGGCCGATCCCGGCGACCACCGGCGCCACCACCAGGTCGTGCACGGCGACGCCTCCCACCAGCCAGGCGATCCAGTGCGGGACGCTCGTGACGTTGCGGAGCCCGCCCACGATCCCGGCGGCGATCAGGCCCCAACCCAGGACGGCGAGGGTCCAGAACAGCGGTCCACCCGGGGTCGCCGGCCGAGCGCTCACCGGACCACCAACCTCGCCACCCACTTCGTCTGCATCACGCCCGGCCGGTTCGGCCCGATGAGCCGAGCGGGGAATCCGTGGTCCAGCGCGAGGCGCTCGCCGTTGACCCGGAGTGCGAGGAGCGTGTCGGGGTCGTGGGCGTGCCCGCGGTTCAGCTCGGAGGAGCGGTACGCGCCGCCCTCCTGCAGCGACTCGACCGTCACCTCCGCGTCGGGCGCCGCGCCCGCGAGGTCGAGGAGGTCGCGCACGGGGACGCCTCCCCACCGCGCGTTCGCGCTCCATCCCTCGACGCAGGCGATCGGCAGGACCGCCTCGCGCTGGGGGAGCGCCTCGAGGTCGGCGAGCGAGAGCGAGAGCGGCCTGGCGACGGCTCCCCCGACGCCCAGGCGGTAGTCGGGATCGGAGGCCCGCCGGCGCACCGCCGCCTCGGCCGCGGTCTTGTTCACCGGGAGCCCCTGCGGTCCGACGCTCGGCCGCCGGGGCGCGATGACCGCGAGCCTCTCGAGGGGTCGGACCGTCTGCCCGATCGTCCCGGCCGTGACCGCGGCCGACGCCGCGAAGGCGAGGCGCAGGAACCCGCGGCGCGACAGCCCGCCCTCGCTCGCGATCTCGTCCCCGCCGCCTCTGCGCAGGGCCGCCACCGTCGTCCCCCACTTCGCGCCAACGTGGACGACGAGCCCGCCGATCGTGATCCACGCGCCCCAGAAGTGGCCCCCCGGGAAGGCGAATCCGAACGGGTACCACAGCGAGACGTTGATCAGTCCCGTCGCCACCATGAACACCGAGCCGCCGACGAGCGCCAGCAGGCTCACCCGCTCGACGAGGTGAGCGACGGACTCCACCGGCGGCCATCGCCACAACCTCGGGTAGACCGTCCACAGTTTCGCGAACAGCAGTGGGATCGAGGCGATGCCCGTCGCCACGTGTACTCCCTGAGTGATCCGGTAGAGCCCCGCCGGCCGGGAAGGCCACACGAACCATCCCGGCGGATCCTGGATCAGGTGCGAGAGCACGCCGGTGAGGAAGCACACGGTGAAGGCGACGCCGAGGGCGAGCCCCAGCCACGCCGCGTTGCGCTCGACGTTCGGCCGCCGGTGGAGCTCCCCGCCGAAGGCCTCCTCGCGGAAGGGCCCGACCCGGAACGCCTCGGGAGGCTCGAACAGGAAGCGGGCCAGACCCCTCAGGCGGCCAGGCACGCGAACCACCGGCCATCCTCGTGCCAGCGCTCGACGGTGCGGAGTCCCGACGCCGCCGCCACGCCGGCCACGTCGTCGACGCCGACCACCGCCCACGGGAACCACGGGGACGAGCTCTCGGCCGACTCCAGGCGGACCTGCAGGGTCCGGGTGGCCTCGCCGGGCTCCGCGACCTCGGCCAGGACCCGGCCGCCCGGGCGGAGGAGGCCCCGCAGCCGCCGGAACAGGTGCGCCGGGTCGCCGCCGATCCCGACGCTGCCGTCCAGGACCAGGGCCGTGCCCCATCGCCCAGCGCCCGGCACCCGCTCGAACACCGAACGCTCCAGCACGGGGACGCCCCGGCCGCGAGCGAGCCGGACCGCGGCGGGCGAGGCGTCGATCCCCAGGGCGACCAGCCCCCGTTCGGCGAGCGCCCGGACGTGCCGGCCGGGCCCGCACCCCACGTCCAACACCGGCCCCGCCGCGCGGTCCAGCAGGGCGTGATCCGCTGGGCCGGGCCGCCCCAGCCAGCGGCCGACGTCCAACCGAAGCGTCCGGCCCTCTCGGTTGCACATCCAGACGGCGGGCTCGGGCCGCCGGGCCAGGACCCCCCGGACCGCCGCGGCGAACCGCGTGTGCGGCGCCATCTCGGTCACGGCGAGCGCGTCCTCGAACCGGTCGACGTCCCGCGCCGCAGGGAGGTCCGCCACGCGCAGACCGAGCGCGACCAGGCGGGCGCGCTGGGCCGCGCCGGTCGTGGGCGCGCTCATCGGCACGCCGAGGAACGCCCGGGGATCCGCCTCGCGGAGGCCGGCCGCCCACCATCCCCCGTCCTCCGCCGGGCCGAGGACCGCCTCCACGCCGGGCCGCCACAGGGTCGAGGCCGCCGCGTCCATGTCGGCGGAGGTGACCTGGGGGGTATCCATCCCCACGATCAGGCTGGCGCCGCCGATCCCGGCCACGGCCGCGGCGAGGCGCTCGTCCAGCGGGCCGCCGCGCTGCGGGATCACCTCGAATCCGTTCGGGAGCCACGGTCCCGGTTCGCCGTCGAGGACCAGCACGCGCCGGCGAGCCGAGGACCCGGCCACCGCCTCCAGCGTGTCCGCCAGCGCGGCCTCGGCGAGCGCCGCCGCCTGCTCGAACGTGCACGGCGGACACAGCCGGGTCTTCGACCGGCCGGGGACGGGCGCCTTCGCCATCACGGCGATGGCCGTCACGGCGCCGCCCTGGTCACCGAGCGAAGGACCCGCACGGTGTCGCCGACGGCGCGGATCGTCCCCCGGGCGGTGCCCGTCACCTTCGAGCGGCCCGAGCGCTC
>JBBDTT010000065.1:0-9157 GCA_040904285.1 Actinomycetota bacterium | reverse complement strand
AACTACCGGTCCTCGCCGGAGGTCCTCGTGGTGGCGAACCGGCTGGCCGGTTCCCTCGGCGGGTTCGAGAAGGTCCTGCGCGCCACCCGAGAGCCCGGGCCGGACCCGCTCATCCACTCCGTCGCCGACGAGCGGGGGGAGATCGGATTCGTCCTCCACGCCGTCAGGCGGCTGCACGCCTCGGGCACGCCGCTCGAGGAGATGGCGATCCTGGTGCGCATCAACGCCCGCACCGAGCCCTACGAGGAGGCCTTCGCGGAGGCGGGGATCCCCTATCAGGTCCGCGACGGCGCCTTCCTGCGCCGCCCGGGGCCTCGCGCGGCGATCGCGCGGCTCCGGCGTGGGGCCGGCGACGTGGCTCCGGCGGTCGCGGCGGCCACGGAAGCGCTCGGATACGACCCGGATGCCGAACCGGACTCGGCCGAGGAGGTGACACGCCAGGCCGACCTCGGCCGCCTGCGGGCGCTCGCCGTCGAGTTCGCCGCCGCCAACCCCGGGGGGGACCTCGAGGCGTTCCTGGTCGAGCTCCGAGGGCGCTTCTCGACGGAGACCGAGGGCCGCGGCGTCCAGCTCCTGACCTATCACCGCGCGAAGGGACTGGAGTTCGACGCGGTGTTCCTCCCCCGCCTGCTCGACGGGGAGATCCCGTTCCGCAGCGGTCGCTCCAGGGCGCCGGTCGAGGAGGAGCTCCGCCTGCTGTACGTCGGCGTGACCCGCGCGCGCACCCACCTGGCCATGACCTGGCCCCTGGGGACGAAGGCCGGCCGCACGCCCTTCCTCGACGGTCTGGTCCGGGAGTCCGCCGTCGAGCGGACGCGGGCGCCGCGAGAACGGGTCGAACCGGTGCCGGGGGCCGGCGGCACGTTCGAGGCCCTCAAGCGGTGGCGGCTCGAACGTTCGAAAGCGGACGGGGTCCCCGCGTACGTGGTGTTCCACGACGCGACGCTGGCCACCATCGCGGAGCGGCGGCCCGGCTCGCATGCCGAGCTGCGATCGGTCCCCGGCATCGGGCCGGCGAAGCTGGAGCGCTACGGTGACGAGGTGCTCGCGGTGGTGGCGGCCGGGGCCTCGCCGGGCTAGCGGCGGCGGGGGCGGGGCATCCCCCGGCGCGAGGGCCGGGTGCGCTTCTTCTTGCGGCGGGGCGCGTTCGTGGGGTCTGGACGGTCGGCCTTCGCCTCGGCCACGCGCCCCATCAGCGCCTTGACGGACTCGGCGTCGTCTCCGCCGCCCACCATGAGGCCGAACAGCACGCGGCGCTCCAGCTCCTGCTCGGTGTCGACCACGACCCGGCGCTCGCCTCCCTGGCTCCGCCACCTGGCCGTGAGCCGGCCGGAGGGAAGGATGTCGACCCGGAGCCGGACGACGCCGATCTGACCTTCCCAGACCAGTTCGCCCTGCTCTTCGATGGCGCCGTTCGGCAAACGTCCTCCTCCTCGCCCGCGCGACGGCAAGGGGCCGGTCACGGGGTCGCCGACTGTAGCACGGTCATCAGTCTCAACTTAGCGCGCGGCGCCATCTCCGGGACCGAGCATCGGGGGCGGCCCGTCGGGGGTATCGTCGGGCTCCTTGCGGCCTCGCGCGGGGACGGCCCCGCCGGCGGGGGGCTGGGCCTGGTACTGGCGAAGCCGCTGCTGGACGACCGGATCGTTCACGAACCGCTTGAACCGGCGGCGCACGTACCATGCGCCGACGTACGCGAGGACCACGAGCGTGACGATCAGCGACAGGACCGTGATCGCGGTGACCTTCACGACCGTCCAGAACACGCCGGTCAGCGCGGCCAGGAGCAGCAGGATCAGGATCAGTGTGCCCACGGTCCGATGATAGGCCGGGTCACCGGATCAGGCGGCCGGTCGATACCCGTTCAGCGGCGGCCCAGCACCTCCAGCAGCAGGTCCGGGCGGTTGGTGATGATCCCGGCCACGCCGGCGCCGACGAGGGCGGCCATATCGGCAGGGTCGTCCGCCGTCCACACCTCGACGGGACGGCCGAGGGCCGAGGCCACGTCCACGCACACCTCGAGGTCGACCGAGGTCCACTCGGGCTGGCTCACCTCGTATCCACGGACGGTGGCGAACGCCACGTTCGCGAGGCACGGGAACACGGGGCCGGCCTCGGGCGGCACCGTCAGGCCCTGGGTGAGCAGCGCGGTCCGGATGCCGGGAAGCTTCGATTCGATCGAGTCGAGGTTGGGGGGCCAGAACGACGCGAACGTGACGAGCGACTGCGCGCCGGAGGCCCGCACGGCCGCCGCGATGGGCATCGTGAACGCCGCCGGGTCGACCGAGAAGTCGGCGTCGGTGGGCAGGTTCTTGATCTCGGGGTTCATCCGGATCCCCTTCGAGCGGGCGAACCGCATCACGAGCTCGAGGGACGGGACCGTGAGCCCGCGGCCCCGGTAGACGAACGTCTTCCCGCCGTCTCTGGAGAACCGGTACCCCGCGTCGCACGCCTGTAGTTGCGCGAAGGTCCGATCCGCGACCAACCCGGTGCAGTTCGTGGTCCGGTCCAGCTCCGCGTCGTGAATCACCACCGGGACGCCGTCGGCGGTGATCTTCACGTCCATCTCGAGGACGTCGACCCGCAGGCGGACCGAACGCCTGAAGGCCTCGAGCGTGTTCTCGGGCCACAGTCCCGCGCCGCCCCGGTGCGCGATGACGAGCGTCCCCGGTGCCGCCGCCGCGGGCGCGGGCGGGAGCACGATGGTCAGCAGGCCCAAGGCGATCAGGACGCGGCGCATCGAATCGAACTCTACGCGCTCAAGCCGACCGACCCGCTGGCGACATGTCGTGACATGCGACCCCACTACGCACCGTCGAGATGGCTCGCCGCGTGCGCCCTGCTGCTGGGGCTATGGGCGATGATCCCCGTCACCGCCCTGCTCGCCGCTCGCTGAGCGTACGTCTCACCGTTCTCCGACGATTACGAGGCACGCCGCCGGACGTAGTCACGAACGACGAACTCCCCCAGCCCCTCGCCGGCCAGCTGGAACACGCGGCCGTTCGTGAGGCGGGCGAACCGCTCCATGAAGCGGACGAGGCCGGGCTCGTCCTCGAGCATGAACACGTTCATCGTCACGCCGGACTTCGACAGGCGGACGGCCTCCGCGAGGGTCCGGCGCACGGTCTCCGGTATCGGAGGCCAGGAGAAGAACACCTCCTCACCCTCCAGATGGGCCGTCGGCTCGCCGTCGGTGACCATGATCACCTGGCGCGCGGCTCGCGGGTGCTGCGACAGCAGCCGGCTCGCCAGGTTGAACGCGTGCTGCATGTTCGTGCCGTACACCCGCTCCCAGCCCGCCGAGGTGAGGTCCTCGGGCTGCATCTGCCGGGCGTAGTCCGAGAAGCCCACCAGGTACAGCGTGTCGTGGGGGTAGCGGCCCTCGATCAGCGCGTGCAGCGCCAGCGCCATCCGCTTCGCGTGCACCCAGTGACCGCGGAGCGGCATCGAGAACGACAGGTCGAGCAGCAGCGCGGTGGCCGTGGATGTGCGCGTCTCGGCCTCCTCGAGCTCGAAGTCCTCGGCCGCGAGACGTGTCCGGCCCCCGGTCTGGACGCCCCCCCGCAACACGGCGTTGTACACGGTCCGCTGGACGTCGATGCGGCCGGAGTCCCCGAATCGCCACGGGCGGGTGGCGCCCGTCGGCTCGGCCAGGCCGCCCGCGTCTCGGGAGGCGTGGCTCCCCTCGCGGTCGCGGCGCAGGGCCTCGAACAGGCGCACCAGCGCCCGCTCCCCGAGCTTGCGTGCGCCGCGAGCCGTCACCCGCAACTGCCCGCCCTCGCGGGTCACCAGCCCGGCCCGCTCGAGCGTCCGCTCGATCTCCTTGAGGCGGCGGAGGTCGCGCACCGCGTCCGTCCCGAGGGCCCTGGCGAGGGCCTCCTCGTCGATGTCGTCGAGCCCCGCGCCCGCGTACTCCCCCCGCGTGGACCGCTCGAGGTCCTCCAGGTCGTGGAGCCGCTCGAGCGCATCGACCGTGGCCTGCAGCGGCATGGCATCCTCGCCTCCGGCCAGGGCGGGGTCGTCCCAGGGCAGGCCCGGAAACTGCCCGGCGAGCGACGAGGCGAGCCGGTCCACCTCGAACGCGAGGTCGAGGTCGCCTATCACCTGCCGGGCGAGCTCCTCGAGCTCGCGGCGCCGGCCGTCCGGCAGCGAGGCCAGCAGCCGAGACATCGCCGCCATCCGCCTGGCCATGCTCTCGAGGAGCTCGTCGAGGGTCCCGGGCCGGTCCGGGAAGTAGTCGCCGAACCGCTCCATGAACGCGTCGAACTGGTCCTGGGAGTGGGTGCCTCGCTCCTTCGCGTCGATCATCGCGTTGAGCTCGGCGAGCATGTCCTTCATGCGCCCGATCTCTTCGGGCGTCATGTCGCGCAGGTTCTGGCCGAGCTGGCGGAAGTACGCGCCCAGGACCTGCTCCTGGAGCATCTGCATCAGCTCCGCGAACCGCTCGGCAGCTTGCGGGTCGACGAAGTCGTAGTCCTTCAGGTCGGCCAGCTGGCCGGGCAGGTCCTCGGGCAGCTGGGCCAGCCGAAGCTCGCGGAAGCGGGCGTCCTCGTCGTCGCGGGCGGCAAGGGCCCGGCGCTCGAGGTCCAGCACCTCCTCGAGGCGCTCCCGGACCTCCTCCAGCGGGCCCGTCAGGTCGAGCGCCTCCTGCTGGCGGCGCCGGGCGTCGCGCAGGCGCGCCCGCAGGGCGTCCAGTCCCCCGAAGCGCCCTCGCATCCCGCGGCGGAGCATCCTGGTCAGGGCGCGCTCGGCGCCGCCTCCGGACAGGATCTCGTCGCCCATGGCATCCAGCAGGTCGCCGGCGGACAGATCGGGCCCGAGGGGGTCCTGCGTGCCGTCCCAGCGCGAATAGCGGATGCGCACGGCGTCAGCCTACGCCCAGCCCGAGGAACGGCGGTCGGGAGATCAGGCCTCCGTCGAGGAATAGCGAACCGCGCCGACCCGGCCCGCCTGGTCCTTGTTGAGACGGCGGGTCAGATGCAGCCCCTCGAGGGCGAACTCGAGCGCCGAGGCGGCCGCGCCGGGGCTCTCCTCCTCGATCCCGAGCCGCTCGAGCAGCCGGGCCAGGCCCGGCACCGTGCCGAACCGCTCCAGCAGCTCCGCGGCGGGCGTGAGGTCCGAGGTCTCGGCCTCGAAGCCCTCGTCGAACCGGTCGATCACGCCGGAGAGGTCCTGGCCTCCCAGGCGCTTGGCGAACACGCCGATCACCGCCTGGCGCAGCGCGCGCAGGAGGATCTCCTCCTCGCGCCCCTCCTCGATCGTGTCGAACTCGATCCGTCCCAGCGAGGCGTCGATGGCCGCGGGCAGGTCGATGGGCCTCGGCACCGCCTGGGGCTCGCCGGTCCGGGCGGCCCGGCGCAGCGCGCTCGCCACGACCGTCTCCAGGTTGCCGATCGAGTAGCGGACCGAGACACCGGAACGCTGGTTCACCTGCGACGAACGGCGGAGCTCTCCGGTGAGCCCGGCGAGGACCTCGAGGAGGAACCGCGGCACGTGCACGGGGAGGTCCGCGGGAGGCGGCGCGGCCTCCTGGAGCATGATGCGCACCTCGTCCTCGACGGTCTCGGGGTAGTGGGTGCGGACCTGGGTCCCGAAGCGGTCCTTGAGCGGTGAGACGATGCGGCCGCGGTGCGTGTAGTCCTCGGGGTTGGCGGTCGCCACCACCAGGAGGTCCAGGGGCAGCCGGATCCGGTAGCCGCGGATCTGCACGTCGCGCTCCTCGAGGATGTTGAACAGCCCCACCTGGATCCGCTCCGGCAGGTCGGGGAGCTCGTTGATGGCCACGATGCCCCGGTTCGTGCGCGGCACTAGGCCGTAGTGGATGGTCAGCTCGTCGGCCAGGTGGCGCCCCTCGGCCACCCTGATCGGGTCCACGTCGCCGATCAGGTCGGCCACCGAGATGTCGGGGGTGGCGAGCTTCTCGGCGTAGCGATCGTCCCGTCCGATCCAGACGATGGGCACCACGTCGCCCTCGGCCCGGACGCGCTCGCGGCAGGCGGCACAGATCGGCCGGTAGGGATGGTCGTGGACCTCGCAGCCCTCGATCGCCGGCGCGCGCTCGTCGAGCAGCCGGGTCAGGCCCCGGATGAGCCGGGTCTTGGCCTGTCCGCGTTCGCCCAGCAGGATCAAGTCGTGGCCGGCGAGGATCCCTCGCTCCAGCGCCGGCAGGACGGAGTCGTCGAACCCGACCACGCCGTCGAACGGCGAGGAGCCCCGCGCCAGCCCCTCGAGCAGGTTGGCGCGGAGCTCCTCCTTGACGCTTCGATCCGGGTACCCGCTCGCCCGGAGCTCGCCGATGGTGGCCGCTGGCACGCGGCCAGCCTACGACTCCGGGCGTGAATCGATTACGGGTTGGGCGACGTCCCGAAGATCTGCCCCCGGATCTCCCCGCCGGGCCATTCGGTCGTGTGCACGTTCACGTACGTGCAGTTCGACTCCATCGCCCGCACCAGCGAACCCAGGTGCTTGCCCTCGAGCGGCCCCACCAGATGCTGGCGGCGGATGACGCCCTGCGCCAGGCGTCCGTTGACGGGGCCCGTGGGGCCCCCCTCGAACAGGAACGCGACGACCGGCCCGTTCTCGCCGGGGCATCCGAGGTGGATGTGCGACGCCACGACCTCGTCGATGTCGAAGACCCCGAGGCGGAACCGGATCTCACCCTGGTCGCCCAGATCGATGACGTCGAACCTCGCGGCCCCGGTGGCCGGCGTGTCCACGGGCGGCACCTCCTGGCCTCCGCTCAGATCGGCCGCGAAGTCCGTGTCGAACGGCGCGGCGGCCGCCGGCACCGCCACCGACAACAGGAGCACCAGGGCCAGGGCGGCCACCGAACGTACCCTCGTCATGCGCGTTCCCCCTTCCGGGATCCCGTGGGGCGTACATCCTCCCTACGATCCCCGGCGACGGCCGGATTCACACAGGAAGGAGACGGGTCGAGAGCCCGTCGGCGTCAATTGCCCCGGTCGGATGGGACTGGTCCCGACCGTGGCCGATTCGCGCGGCTTCAGCCGATCCCGAGGCCCGTGGTGAGCGCCCGGAGGGTGAGCCCGAACGCGATGAAGGTGGCGAATCCGAACACCTTCCAGGGCACGAACCCGTTCTCGGGGTTGCGGGCCACGACGTGTGCGCCCACCAGGACCACGATCGGGAACAGCGACCCGTAGAGGTAGTGGAGGAACGGCATGCGTCCCCCGAGGGCGAACACGATCACCCCGGCCACGACCTGCAGGCCGAGGACGACCTGGAGGACCCCGAGGAGCGTCCAGTACCGGGCGTGGACCTCGCGGCGGCGGGCGACCCACGCCCCGAGCGACCACAGCCACAGCAGCGCGAAGCCGCCGACGACGGCGTAGCCCAGGACGAGGTGGATCGGACGCACGGGGCGTATTCTGCGTGCCCACGTGGACTTCCGCGACACGCCCGAAGAGGCCGCGTTCCGCACCGAGATGCGCGAATGGCTGGCCCGCGAGACCCCGGCCTTCTGGGGCGACGTGCGCAACCGCCACGGCTACCCCGAGCCGGACCGCCTCCGGGAATGGTCCCGGATGCTGTACGAGGCCGGGTTCGTGGGCGTGTCGTGGCCCGAGGAGGCGGGCGGCCACGCCCGGCCCCTGCCCTTCTCGGCCGTGGCCACCGAAGAGCTCGCCCGCAGCGGCGCCCCCGGGCACGCGAACGTGATCGGCCTGGGCATGGCCGGGCCGACGATCATCGCCCACGGCACCCCCGAGCAGAAGGCCAAGTACCTCAAGCCGCTCCTCACCGCCCAGGAGGTCTGGTGCCAGGGGTTCTCCGAGCCCGGCTCGGGCTCGGACCTCGCCTCGCTGCGCACCCGCGCCGTCCGCGACGGCGACGAGTACGTGATCAACGGGCAGAAGGTGTGGTCCTCGTTCGCCCACATGGCCGACCGGTGCATCCTGCTGGCCAGAACCGATCCCGACGCCCCGAAGCACAAGGGGATCTCCTACTTCCTGCTCGACATGCACGCCGACGGCGTGGAGACGCGCCCCCTGGTCCAGATCACGGGCGACCCCGAGTTCAACGAGATCTTCCTGACCGACGTGCGCGTCCCGGCCGAGAGCCTGGTCGAGGGCGAGGGGGAGGGATGGCGCGTGGCGATGACCACGCTGCTCCACGAGCGGGCCAGCCTCGGCTTCGCGCTGTCGGCTCGGCTGGAGATGTTCTTCAACCGGCTCGTGGACACGATCCGCGCCGACGGCGACCTCGGCGACGCGGTGGTCCGCGACCGGGTGGCCGGCCTGTACGCCGACCTGCAGGCGCTGCGGTTCACGAACTACCGCTCGCTGTCCACGCTGCTCAAGACGGGCATGCCCGGGCCCGAGGGGTCCGCGATGAAGCTCCACTGGTCGCTCACGAACCAGCGCCTGACGAAGCTCGCGATCGAGCTCCAGGGGGCGTTCGCCACCCTCGACGCCGGCTCGGACGCGGCGATCGACGAGGGCTGGTGGCAGTACCAGCAGCTTCGGAGCCGGGGCAACACCATCGAGGCCGGGACGAACGAGATCCTCCGCAACATCATCGCCGAGCGCGTGGTGGGCCTCCCGAGGTCGGCTCGATGAACTTCGCGTTCTCCGACGAGCAGGACGCGCTGCGCGCCTCGGCCCGCGAGTTCCTCACCTCGCGCTACCCACCCGAGCGCGTCGCCGAGATCGCGGACGGGGACGGCTTCGACGTGGGCGAGTGGCGTCAGATCGCGGAGCTCGGGTGGACGTCGATCTCCGTGCCGGAGCACGCCGGCGGCGCCGATCTCGGCTTCCTGGAGGAGGCCATCGTCCTGGAGGAGGCCGCCGCGGCCCTGTACCCCGGCCCGCTGTTCTCGACGGTGGCGCTGGCCGCTCCCGCGCTGCACGGCGACGACCTCCAGGCGGTGAACGCCGGCGAGCGCGCCGCGACCCTGGCCTGGGCCGAGGACGACGGCCGGTTCCCCGAATCCGGGATGGCCACCCGGGCCGAACAGGCCAACGGCGGCTGGACGCTCACCGGACGGAAGCGCTTCGTGCCCGACCTCTCCTCGGCCGACCTGCTGGTGGTCGTAGCCGACGGCGGGGTGTTCCTCGCCGACCGTGACGGCGCCGGCGTCGAGTGGCGCGAGCTCCCCACGGTGGACCGCACGCGGCGCATGGGCGAGGTGACGTTCGAC
>JBBDTT010000064.1:0-9161 GCA_040904285.1 Actinomycetota bacterium | reverse complement strand
GCTCCAGCAGCCGGGAGTGCAGGTAGAAGACGTCGCCCGGGTAGGCCTCGCGGCCCGGCGGGCGGCGCAGCTGCAGGGCGATCGACCGGTACGCGTTGGCCTGCTTGGACAGGTCGTCGTGCACGATCAGCGCGTGCTGGCCCTCGTACATCCAGTACGCCCCGAGGGCGGCGCCTGCGTACGGGGCGATGTACTGGAACGCCGCGGGGCTGGACGCCGCCGCGTTCACGACGACCGTGTACTCCAGGGCCCCGGCCTCGGCGAGGGCCTGGACCACCTCGGCCACCGTCGACGCCTTCTGCCCGATGGCCACGTAGATGCACTTCACCTGGAGCTTGGGGTCGCCGCTCGCCCAGTTGTCGCGCTGGTTGATGATCGCGTCGACCGCCACCGCGGTCTTGCCGGTCTGGCGGTCCCCGATGATCAGCTGGCGCTGGCCCCGGCCGATGGCGGTCATCGCGTCGATGGCCTTGATGCCGGTCTGGAGGGGCTCCTTCACGGGCTGGCGCTGGACGACCGTGGCGGCCTGGATCTCCAGGGCCCGGGTCTCCTCGGAGGCGATGGGGCCCTTGCCGTCGATCGGACGGCCCAGCGGGTCGATCACCCGGCCGAGGAATCCGTCGCCGACCGGGATCGAGAGGATGCGGCCGGTCTGCTTGACGGCGTCGCCCTGCTCGATCTCCGCGGCGTCGCCCAGGACCACCGCGCCGATCGTGTCCACGTCGAGGTTCAGGGCGAGGCCCAGCACCCCGCTCGGGAACTCGAGGAGCTCGTTGGCCATCGCTCGAGGCAGACCCTCGATCGTGGCCACCGCGTCCTTCACCTCGGTGACGCGCCCGACCTCCTCCGAGGCCGTCTCGGGGCGGAACCCCTCGACGTGCTTGCGGAGGGCCGCGACGATGTCGTTCGGGTCGATCGAGAACTCGCGCTGCTCCGTTGCCATCGCTGTCAGACCCTTCCCAAGCGCTCGCGCGCCAGCTCCAGCCGGCGCTTCACGGTTCCGTCGATCACCTGGTCACCCACGCGGGCGACCAGCCCGCCCACCACGGACGGGTCCACCAACACCTTCAGCTCGATCTTCTTGCCGGTCGCCTGCTCGAGCGCCTTCGTCAGGCGCCCGCGCTGGCCCTCGTCGAGGGGGATCGCCGAGCGGACCTCGGCCACCGCGCGCGAGCGTCTCTCGGCGGCGACCTTGGTCAGCTCGTCGATGATCCGGCCCAGGTCGCGGGCCCGGCCCTGCTCTACCAGGAAGCCCAGGATCGAGACGGTGTGCCGGCTCGCCCGCTCCCCGAGCAGGTCCTGGAGCACGGCCTTCTTGCGCTCCGCCGGCAGGGCCGGGTCGGTCAGCGCGTCGCGAAGCTGGCCCTGCTGGTCGACGGTGCGCGCGAACCGGTACAGCTCGTCCTCGACGGCCTCGAGGGCGCCCTCCGCCTCGGCGATCTGGAAGATCGCCTGGGCGTACCCGTGGACCCGGTCCTCAGCTTCCGCCACCGTCGCCTCCACCTCCGCCCGTCGAGCTCGGTCCCGAGCCGCCCTGTCGCGTGAGGTCCTCGTTGTACTGGTCGACCAGGCGGAGCTGCCGCTCGCGGTCGAGCGACTCGCCGACGACGCGCGTGGCGAGCTCGACCGAGAGCTCTCCGACCTGGGCCTTGAGGTCCTGGAAGGCCCGCTCGCGCTCGGCGCGGATCGTGTCCTGGGCCCGGGCGACGATGGCCTGGGCGTCCTGCTCCGCCTTCTCGGTGAGGTCCTTGCGCAGGGCCTCGGCCGTCTGGCGGGCCTCCTCGATGATCTTGTTCGTCTCCTCGCGCGCGTTGGCGAGCTGCTCGCGGTACTGCTCGAGGATCCCGTCCGCCTCCTTGCGCGTGCCCTCGGCCTTCTCCATCTCGCCCTGGATCTTCTCGCGGCGCTCCTCCAGGACCTTGTTCAGCCGTGGGACGACGAACTTCGCCATGAACAGGAACACGATCGTGAACCCGATCGCGGCGACGATGAGCTCGTCCGTGTGCGGATAGAGGTCCTTCGGCTCGCTGACGTCCTCGGGCGCGTGCTCCTGCGCGAGGATGGCCGCCCGCGCGATGAACCCCAGCATCAGATGATGAAGGAGAGGACGAACCCGAACAGGGCCAGCGCCTCGATCAGGCCGATGCCGATGAACATGGTCCCCCGGACCAGGCCGGCAGCCTCGGGCTGACGAGCCATCGCCTCGACGGACTTGCCCATCAGGATGCCGATGCCGATGCCCGGCCCGATGGCCGCCAGGCCGTACACCAGGCCCTTCCCGATCGTGTCCAGGCTTCCGGTCGTACCGGTCTCGCCCGCCTGGGCCACGATCATCGCGATGAATCCGACTACCGCCTCCATGGATCCTCCTTAGTGCTCATCGGCCAGCGCGCCCCCGATATAGGAGGCGGTCAGGATGGTGAAGATGAACGCCTGCAACCCCGCAACGAAGATCTCGAACATGATCAGTCCGGTGCCCAGCGCGAACGAGAACGGCGCGACAACCTTCAGCGCGCCGTCCGCCGACAGGAGCCCCAGCGTGCCGAGGAAGAACACCGCCAGCAGGAAGTGGCCGGCCACCATGTTGGCGAAGAGCCGGACGGTCAGGGTGATCGGGCGCATGACGATGCCGGTCACGAACTCGATCGGCGCCAGCAGCAGGTACATCACCTTGGGCGCGCCCGGCGGGAACATGACCATCTTGAAGTAGCCGAAGAACCCGTGCTTTTTGATCCCCAGGGCGTTGTAGAGGATCCACACCACCAGCGCCGGGATCAGGGGGAAGGCCAGCCGGCTGTTCAGCGGGAAGCTGATCCCCGGGATGACCTCGAGGATGTTCCCGAAGAAGATGAAGAAGAACAGCGCGAGCAGCAGCGGGAGGAAGCGCGCGCCCTCCGGCCCGATCATCGACATCTGGATCTGCTCGCGGACGAACTCGATGCCGGTCTCGACGATCGTCTGGAACTTGCCCGGGACGACCTTCGGCTTGCGGAGCCCGAAGTAGAAGAAGGCCAGCGTCATCGTCACCGCGAGCACCGCCAGGAACGTGATGAAGTTGATCGAGAACTCGATGCCGGCGATCTCCCACGGCCCGAACCACGGGTCGAACACGAAGTCCTTCGTGGTCGGCGGGTGGAACTGGGCCAGGGTGGTCATCGGGTGGTCGACTCCTTCGGAAGCCACAGCTCACGGCCGCTTCCGGTGGCCATGAGCTTCATCTCGGCGGCGAGCATGACGATCGTGGCGGGGAACACGGCGAGGCCGAACGCCAGCGGCGAGAAGAACGCGAACCGGTCCAGCCCGAACAGCAGGGCCACGATCACGGCCATGCGCACCACGAACCCTCCGAGACCGACCGCGTAGATCGCGGTCAGCGAGGTCCGGCCGGCCCACGCCATCGACAGGCCGTGCGCCACCAGGTTGAGCGTCACGATCGCGATCCCGATCGCGGCCGACCATCCGGCGCCGAACCCGCCGGTCAGGGCGCCGGCCGCGAACGCCACCACGGCCGCGGGCGCGCCCCACGGCGCGACGCGGCGGACGAGGTCGATCTCCGGCTCAGGCCTTCGGGTCATCTTCCCGCCCGTACTTCAGGTAGATCAGATAGATGCCGAGGATCGCGCCGACGACCATCCCGATCGCGGTGAACACCTTCGGAGTCCCCGCGAGCCGATCGATCAGGTAGCCGATGCCTCCCCACACCAGGAGTGCGCTGAGGAGGGTCGAGCTGATCGTGAGACCGGTCGACATCCCTCCCCAATCGCCCGGACTGCGCCGACCGCCCATGGAGCCCGCGGAGTATATCGACCGCCCCGAAGGGGGGTCAAAGGGCCGGCGGGCGGGGGGTTCGAGGTCGGCCATGGTGTGGGGGCCGGAGCCTAGCAGCTTGTGAAAACTTTCACGAACGGCCCCCCGACGATCGCGATCAGGGCCGGTGCCGCGCCGCGGCGGGACGCTTCGGCCGGCGCCGCCGGGACCTCGCCGCCGCCGGCCTCTCCGTCCGGCCGTTGTGCCCGACCAGCCGGGGAACGAGGGTCAGCGCGACGATCGCGAACGCCAGCAGCAGCATCGCCAGCGCGGTCGCCTGGCTATCGATGAACGAGATCGCCAGGGCGGAGCCGGCCAGGACCGCCGACCAGAAGTAGATCAGCACCACGGCCTCGCGGTGGCTGTGGCCGATCTCCAGGAGGCGGTGGTGCAGGTGCTCCTTGTCCGCGTGGGTCACCGGACGGCCCCGGCGCATCCGCCGCCCGATCGCGAACACGACGTCGAGGAACGGGATGGCCAGGACCATGACCGGGACGATGATGGGCAGGGCGAGCACGGCGAGCTCGGTCTCGCCGGGGGCCTGGACGGTCTTGCCCACGCCGGAGATCGTGGCGCCGGCCAGGATCACGCCGAGCAGCATCGACCCGGAGTCCCCCATGAAGATCCGGGCGGGGTGGAAGTTGAACGGCAGGAACCCGAGGGCGGCCCCCGCCGCGATCGCCGAGAGCATCGAGGCGGCCGAGGGCGGGGCCCCGACGGCCCGTTCGCCCATGAACGTGAAGGCGAAGAACGCGGCGCTGGCGATCACCACAACCCCCGCCGCCAGGCCGTCGAGCCCGTCGATCAGGTTCACCGCGTTGACCATCGCCAGGATCCACAGGACCGTGAGCGGAACGCCGAGGTCCGGGCCGAGCACGATGACCCCCTGGGTGGGGAACCAGAAGAAGACGAGCTGGATCCCGGCCAGGATCATCACGCCGGCGGCCAGGACCTGGCCCGCGACCTTGGCCGGGACGGAGGCCGGGCGGACGTCGTCGTAGACGCCGAGGGCCACGATCACCAGGCCCGCCAGGAGCACCCCGATCGGCTCGGAGGTCGTCCGCAGCACGTTCTCCCGGAAGGTCGGGATCAGGTAGGCCACCCCCAGCGCGGCGAGGAACGCGAGGAAGATCGCCAGGCCCCCCAGGGTGGGCGTGGCCTTGGGGTGGACCTTGCGGTCGGACGGATGGTCGATCGCCCCGACCTTCATCGAGAACCGCCGGACCAGCGGGGTGGTGCCGGCCGCGACCAGCGCGGCCACCGCGAACACCGCCAGGTACGCGAGCATGGAGCGCTCGTCTCGCTTTCTCGCCGTCAGGCGTACAGGGGGAAGCGCTTCACCAGCTCGGCCACCCGGCCCCGGGCTCGCTCCTTCGCCGCCTCGTCGGCCGGGTTGCGCAGGACGTCGCCCAGGATACTCGCGACCTCCTTCATCTCCGCCTCGTCCATCCCCAGCGTCGCCGGGCCGGGCGTGCCCACGCGGATGCCGCTGGCCTTGAGCGGCGGCCGCGGGTCGAACGGGATCGCGTTCTTGTTGAGGGCGATCCCGACCTCGTCGCCGAGGGCCTCGGCGTCGGCTCCGGTGAGGTCCTCGGACAGCGTCCGAAGATCCGCGAGGACCAGGTGCGAGTCGGTGCCCCCGGAGACGGGGCGCATCCCCTCCTCCTGGAGGCCCTGGGCGAGCGCCCGCGCCGTGCGGACCACGCGCTCCGCGTAGTCGCGGAACTCCTGGGTCATGGCCTCCTTGAAGCACACGGCCTTCGCCGCGATGACGTGCTCCATCGGCCCGCCCTGCATCATCGGGAACACGGCCTTGTCGATGGCCTGGGCGTGCTCTTCGCGGCATACGATGACGGCGCCGCGGGGGCCGCGCAGGGTCTTGTGCGTGGTGAACGTGACCACGTCGGCGTGCGGCACGGGACTCGGGTAGGCGCCGCCGGCGACCAGGCCGATGAAGTGCGACGCGTCGACCATGAAGATCGCGCCCACCTCGTCGGCGATCTGCCGGAACGCCGCGAAGTCGATCGAGCGTGGGTACGCCGTGAAGCCCGCCAGGATGATCTTCGGCATGTGCTCCAGCGCCAGCGCCCGGACCTTGTCCATGTCGATGAGCTCGGTCTCGGGGTCCACTTCGTACCCCACGAACTGGAACCATTTGCCGGAGACGTTCACCGGCGAGCCGTGCGTGAGGTGCCCGCCGTGGGCCAGGACGAGGCCCAGGACCCTGTCCTCCGAGTGGGGCTGGATGAACGCGCCGTACACCGCCAGGTTCGCCTGCGCGCCGGCATGGGCCTGGACGTTCACGTGCTCGGCGCCGAACAGCTCCCTGGCCCGCTCGATCGCGAGCGTCTCGGAGACGTCCACGAACTCGCAGCCGCCGTAGTAGCGGCGGCCGGGGTAGCCCTCGGCGTACTTGTTGTTCATCGAGCTGGACAGGGCGGCCAGCACCGCCGGGCTGGCGTAGTTCTCGCTCGCGATCAGGCGGAGCGTCGTCCGCTCGCGGTTCAGCTCGTTCTGGATCGCCTCGTAGATCTCGGGGTCCTGTGCCTTCAGCTGCTCCGGGTCCGCCGCCCACTCCCTCACCGGCATTCCTCCTTCTCGATGTCGGCGATCTGGCCGAGCCGCCGCTCGTGCCGGTCGCCCTCGAACTCCGTGTCCAGCCACACCGCCACGATCTCGCGGGCGAGCTCCGGCGCCACGATCCGGGCCCCCATCGACAGCACGTTCGCGTCGTTGTGGGCCCGCGCCATGCGCGCCGTGTACAGGTCGTTGCAGAGCGCGGCGCGGACGCCGTGGACCTTGTTCGCCGCGATCTGCTCGCCCTGGCCCGAGCCGCCCAGGACGATGCCTCGCTCGGCCTCGCCGCCGGCCACCGCGCGGCCGACCTCGGCGCAGATCGGCGGGTAGTCCACGCTCGCCTCCGAATCCGTCCCGAGGTCCGCCACGTCGTGCCCCTCGTCCTTCAGGTGACGGACGAGGTCCTCCTTCAGCCGATACCCGGCGTGGTCCGAGCCGACGGCGATCCGCATCTCCCTACTCCTCGTCCCACATCGAGGTGCGCGCCGGCATGTTCCCGGCGAGGCCCTCCACGAGCTGCCCGAGCAGGGTGTCCAGCTCCCAGGCGGTGGCGCGATAGGTGTCGATCGACATCCCGAGCGGGTCGGAGACGTCGAGGTCCATCGAGGGCACCCCCCGGCGCTGCCGGAGCTCGTGGGCCTCGCGCAGCCGCTCGCCCAGCAGCTCGGCGTCGAGCCGGTCCCCGCCCTCGACGGGCGGCAGGTCCTTGAGCAGCGATAGGAGCTCCTTCAGCGTGAAGATCCGGGCCATCGCGCCGGGAACCATGCGCCGCATCTCCCCGGCGTGCTCCTCGGCCATCCCCAGGGCCAGGTCGGCGCCCTCCACCAGGTTGGGGTGCAGCCGCCGCGCCCGGTGGCTGGAGACGTCGACCTCGCGCTCCCAGGCGGCCTCGACGGCCTCCTCGGCGGCCGGGTGGCCGTCGCGCGCGATGACGCCGGCGCTGGACACGTCGATGCGCTGTTCGGGGAACCGCTTGCGGAGGTGCTCCCTCAAGAAGCCTTCCGCCAAGGGCGTGCGGCAGATGTTGCCGGTGCACACGAGGAGGATCGACGGCATCTTCGCGAGTGTACCGCCCGCAGGCGGGGACCCCGTCCTAGCCGAGGGCGGCGCGCACGTCCTCGGCCGGGAGGGCGCCGGCGCGCAGGACGACGGCCTCGGGACCGGACAGGTCGAGCACCGTGGAGGGCGTCCCCCCGGGGCTCGGGCCGGCGTCCAGGTAGACGCTCACGGCGTCACCGAGGAGGTCCCGGACCTCCCCGGCGGTGTCCGGCGTGGGCTCGCCGGTCGGGTTCGCGGAGGTCACTGCGAGGGGGCCGGCCTGGGTGAGCAGCTCGAGCGCCACGGGGTGATCGGGCATGCGGACCGCGAGCGTGCCGGGCCGGTCCCCCAGGTCCCACGTGACGCCCTCGCGCCGGGGCAGGACCAGGGTGAGCGCGCCCGGCCAGTGCGCGCCGATGGCCCGGCGGGCCCGCTCGTCCAGGCGGACCAGCCGCGCGACCTGGGCGAGGCTCGCCACCAGCACGGGGATGGCGAGGGTCCGGGGGCGGCCCTTGGCCTCGAACAGCCGGGAGACCGCGCCGGGGAGGCTCGGGTCGGCGGCCAGCCCGTACACCGAGTCGGTGGGCACGACGACGAGCTGTCCGGCGGCGAGCGCCGCCGCCGCCAGCGCGATCGCGTCGGGGTCGGGGGATGCGGGGTCGACCGGGAGCAGGGTCACGCGAGACCGGCCGGCGTCATGCCCCAGTCCCCCGCCGCGCCGGCCAGTCGGCGATCGGCCGTGATCAGCACCGCATCGGCGGCTCGAGCCGCGGCGAGGTAGGCGGCGTCGTGGTAGGTGAGGTCGTGCTCTGCGGCGACGACGGCGGCGAGTGCCGCCAGGGAATCGTCCAGAGGGATCACGCCGACGTCGAGGTCGAAGAGCGCGAGGATCAGGGGCACGATCCCCTCCGGCTCCGACGCCAGCCGGCGGCGAAGCGCGTTCCCGACCTCGTAGAAAGTCAGGTCGAGCATCAGGACGTCGGTGGCATGTCGATGGCGGGCGTCGAGGAGGCTGCGGGCGGGTTCGAGGTCGGGTTCGTCCTCGTCGACCAGCCACTTCACCGCAACGGAGGCGTCGACGACACATCGCGCCGGAATGGGACTCACCGCGAGTCTCGGTCCTCGCGGACGTAGTCCTCCCAGCGGCCGGGCTTCCACGACATCGTCCGGGAAAGGGCGCGGGCGCGCTCGACGGCCTGCCTCGAGCGCTCGGTGCGGTCGGGGTCGCCGCCCCGCCGCACGAGGTAGCCGCTCGCCGCCTCCTGGAGGATGCGGCTCCGCGACTTGCCCTGCTCCTCGGCGTCGCGATCCAGGCGCGCCAGGAGCTCCTCGGGCATGGAGACCAACACCTTCTTCATTCGGATGAGTATAGCTCAGGATATCCCCGGCAATCTCCCGATCACCACTCTCGGGCGGCGGGCGAGGTCCTCGATCGTCTGCACCTCCTCGAGGGTCCGCCGCAGCAGCAGCGAGACCGTCGAGGACTGGCTGGCCCCGATCTCGACGACGAGCCACCCGCCCGGCCGGAGCCACTTCGGGGCCTCCGCGGCCAGGCGGGCGTGCACGTCCGTGCCGCCGACGAGGGCCTCGTACGGGTCGGCCCGGACCTCGGCGGGCAGCTCCTCGTACTCCTCGGGCGTGACGTACGGCGGGTTGCTCACGATCAGGCCGACCGAGCCGCGGAGCTCGGGCGGCAGGGGGTCGAGGAGGTCGCCGACGTACAGGTTGGCGACCAGGCG
>JBBDTT010000063.1:0-9172 GCA_040904285.1 Actinomycetota bacterium | reverse complement strand
ATCGGGCCGGTCACCGACGCGCTCGGCCTGTCCGAGATGATCGCCGCGGTCCGGGGCGTCCACGTGGCCGACGCCCTGCGCGCCTACATCGTCGAGGTCACGGCGGCCACGCGGAACCATCCCGACATCTATCTGGGCGCGAGCCCCCGGGCCTCGATCATGCTGCTCCGCGCGGCGCGGGCCATGGCGGCCAGCAACGGCCGCGATTACGTGATCCCGGACGACGTCAAGGCGCTCGCCGTGCCCGTGCTCGCCCATCGCGTCATCGCCGCGGCGGACGCCGTCATGGCCGGACGCAGCACGCAGGCCATCCTTTCCGAGCTCCTGCAGTCCGTCAGGGTCCCGGTCAAGGACGAGGCGTAGGGTCGTGCTCACCGCCCGGGGCTGGGCGGTCCTGGGCGGGGGGATCGCCCTCTACGTGGGGAGCCGGGTCGTCGGGTCTCCCAATCTCCACGTCGCGGCCTTCGGCGTGATGGCGTTGCCGCTGTTCGCCGCCGCGGTGCTCCGGCTGTCCCGAGCGCCGTTGACCATCCGCCGGCGGCCGTCGAGCGATCGGGCGTACCCCGGGAGCCGTCTGCGGGTGGACGTCGAGATCCACAACGAGTCCGGGCGGATGACGCCGCTCATCCTGTTCGAGGATCGCGTGCCGGCCTCGTTCGGCCGGTCGGCCCGTGCGGTGCTCCCCGGCATCCCGGCCGGGAACGACCAGACGATCTCCTACCTGGTCACGTGTCGTCGCCGGGGCCGCTACACCCTGGGGCCGGCCCGTCTGCAGTTCACCGACCCGTTCGGGCTGTCTCGCGCCGCGACGACCGTCCCCGATACCGACGACCTCATCGTCTACCCCGACATCGAGGACCTGTCGGCGCAGCCGGTCGCCGCGTTCGGCGCCGGGACGGGCGAGTCTCCCTACCAGCGGATCTTCCGTTCGGGCCGGGAGTTCTACGGCATGCGCGAGTACATGACCGGCGACGATCTCCGGCGCATCCACTGGCCGTCCACCGCCAAGAGCGGCCACCTGATGATCCGCCAGGAGGAGGTGGCCCGGCGGGCGATCGTCACGTTGCTCCTCGACACCCGCTCCGACGCCCTGGGGCGTGACGGCACCCCCGCCTTCGAGCGCGCCGTCTCCGCCGCCGCATCCGTGGGCGCCCTCATGGGCCGGCGCGGGTTCTCCCTGCGGCTATCGACCCCCGACGTGCCGCCGGCATCGTTCTCCGAGGACGCCTACCTGGACCAGCTGGCCTCGATCACGTCGAGCCGCCAGCCGTCCCTCGGCCCCGCCCTCCTCCAGCTGAAGGGCAAGGCCGTGGCCGACTCCACGCTGGTCGTCGTCACCGCGCCGCCGAACGGTGCCGAGGTCACCGCGCTGATCCGGGCTGCCGCCGGGTACGGGCCGCGCATGGCGGTCCTGGTGTATCCGAACGATCCGAGCTCCCTCGCAACGGGCGAACGGGCGGAGCTCGAGGGACGCGCGTCGGCAGCGCGCGCCTCGCTGGCCCGCGTGGGCTGGGACGTGTTCCTGATCGCCCCCGACCGGAAGCTCTCGGAGGTATGGCGCAGCCAGGCGAAGCCGATGCGGCGCGTGGCCGGTTCCCGGTCCTCGTAGCCCTCCTCGCGTTCACGGTCACCACCGTGCTCGTGTTCGGCCGCATCTATCGCGGCGGGGGCTCGATGCTGAAGCTGATGGCGGCCGCCCTCGGTGCGGTGCTGATCGCGGCCGCCCTCGAGCGGACCCACGTCCTGCTTTCGACCCTCGCGTCCGCGGCCGGGCTCCTCATGGCCCTCGGGCTGCTCGTGTTCCCCGAGACCACCGCGTACGGGCTCCCCACCCCGGAGACGCTCTCGGCCCTCCGGCAGGCGTTCGGCTCTGTCGGGACGATCGCCGCCCGGGAGATCGCGCCGGTCGAGCCGCTTCCGGCCCTGCTCCTCGCCGGCCTGGTGGCGGTGTGGACCGCCTCGTTCGCGGCTCACGCCCTGGTGGCGCGGGCGGCCAGCGGCGTCCTGGCGCTGCTTCCGGCAGGGGCCCTGATCGCGTTCGCCGACGTCGTCCTCGAAGACGGCGTCCGCCCGGCGCACATGGCCCTCTGGCTGGCCGCCGCCTTCGCCATGCTCTCGACCGTCGGGCTCCGTTCGGTCGTGCGCTGGGGTCGCCTGGTGCCGTGGGGACGGGCCCCGCAGTGGTCGCTGTTCTCCACGAACGCCCTCCGGGCGGCTCGGCGCGCGGCGGTCCCCGCGGTCGTGAGCGCGATCCTGCTCCCCTGGATGCTTCCCGGCCTGAGCGGGCCCGGCTGGTATCGCATCGGCCGTGGGACGGGCGCCATCACGATCGACCCCGTCGTCGACCTCCGGCCGTCGCTGCGGCTCGATCCCCCACGCGAGCTGTTCACGGTGGACAGTCCGCGACCGGCGTACTGGCGGATGCTCTCGCTCGACGCCTTCGACGGGCAGCGATGGTCCTCGACGAACCTCGGGGCCCAGAACGGGCTCGCCGTCGACGGGGGAACCACCCTGCCGACGTCGGCCGATTTCGGCGTCTCCTACCGGCGGCTGCCGGCGATCATCTCCATCAAGGCCCTCAGCACCCCGTGGCTGCCGGTCCCCTACGAGCCCGTCTTCGTCGACGCCGGGGGGCGCGACCTGCGGTTCGATCCCGACCTGTCGACGCTGGTCGTACCCGGCGACGCGGAGAGCGGCCTGGAGTACCACGCGGAGGGATTCATCGTGTCGCCCCAGCCGTCGCAGATCGATCGCCCGATCGACGCGACCGACGATCCGCTGTATCAGCGCGGGACCCGATTCACCGCACTGCCCCCGAACCTACCGGAGGCGATCGAACGGATCGCCGTCGAGATCGTCGCCGAAGCCGGGGCGGAGACGCCGTATCGGCAGGCCCTGGCGATCATGAACCATCTCCGGACGTTCACCTACGACGACAAGGTCCGCTCCGGTCACGGCAGCGACTACCTGCTCGAATTCCTTGCGGAGACCCAGCGGGGCTACTGCGAGCAATTCGCCGGAGCGATGGCGGTGCTGCTGCGCACCCTGGGCATCCCGTCGCGCGTGGTGGTCGGCTTCACGCCGGGGACGTTCGACTCCGACGACGGGTTGCGCCACGTCACGACGCGCAACGCGCATTCCTGGGTCGAGGTGCACTTCGCGGAGTACGGGTGGCTGCCCTTCGAACCGACACCGTCCCGGGGCAACCCGACACAGAATAGCTACCTCAACCCGGCGCCCGAGACGGACGGGGGGGACGGGCCCACGCCGTCGCCGGGCACGCCCTCGCCCGGCGGCGGTCCTCGCGGGAACCAGGGTGACCAGGGGGGCCTCGGGCCGGGTGAGCTGCCCGAGGGCTCGGCGCCTCGCTCGGCCCTCGTCCTGACGCTCGCGGGGGCCGGGCTGGTCATCCTCGGGCTGCTGATCGGCGTGCCCCTGGTCAAGGGGGCCGCCCGCCGGCTGGCGCTGACGCGCGCGACCGAGCCGGGCGAACGGGTCCTCGCCGCGTACGGGGTCCTGAGCCGGCGGCTGGCCGACCTGGGGCTGGAACGGCAGCACGCCGAGACGCTGTGGGAGTTCCGGGGCCGCCTCCGCGAATCGGTGCGACTGGAGGCGGGACCCCTCGAGCGGCTCACCCGCCTGGCCGGCCGCGCCGCCTACGGCGGCGGGTCCATCACCCCCGAGCAGGCCGAGGAGGCCGTCGGGCTCGCCGCCACGGTGGCGGCCGGCGTTCGCGGGAGCCTGTCCAGGGGGACTCGCCTGCGGGCCCCGTGGCGGGTGCCCGCCATCGTCCAGTGGCGGCGGCATGCACGCGGCGCGTGGGCTCGCACGTCGCGGTCCTGGGCGGCGGCCCGCCCGTGAGTGCTAGCCGGTCCGGGCGTGGCGCGCGGCGTCCCGCAGGGCGCGCACGAACTGATCCCGGTCACGGCGGAACTCCGCCACCCCGGCGTCGACCGACCGGGCGATCTCGTCGATGGCCACGAAGAACGCCATCTGCCCGTCCTTCAGCGCGTCGAGGACCTCGCCCTCCTTGCGGCAGATCTTGAAGATCGACACGCCGTCGGTGACGAGCTTGACCTCGGACAGGTGCTCGTCGAGCGCGGCGCGGCGCTTGAGGAACTCGTAGGCGCGGCGGACGCGTTGCAGCGACATGCCGCCGTCGAGGAGCGACTTCACCACCTTCAGGGAGATCAGGTCGCGGAAGTCGTAGAGGCGCCGGACCCCGGGCCGGCCGCCGGTCTGCTGGACGCCCGGGCGAACCAGCCCGATCTCGTCCCAGTAACGAAGCTGACGGGGCGTGGCCCCGGTGAAACGGGATGCCTGATGCGCGGTGAAGCCTTCGGTCGTCAACGTCTCTCCTGTGCCAGCCAGCCCGGTTCGATCGGGTGGCCGGGGGGAAGCCGTCTGGGCCCGGCCGCCCAGAGGAAGAAGCCGCAGTTCTAGACGAACACGTGCGCGTTGGCAAGGTCGCAGGTCAGAGGCCTCGGGAAATCGCGGCTTCGAGGCGCGATGTGCGACTCAGTCGGGATCGGAGCGCTTCGGGGGCTGGCCCCGGTTGCCTCGAAGGCGCTCGGCGAGGCGAGCGATCGAGGCCGACAGCGAGAGCTTCGAGCCGCTCCCCATCGCCTGGAGCTGGTCCCGGCCCATCTGCTTCAGGTAGTGATAGACGATCAGGGCCGAGGCGAGCATCACGCCGAAGCCCGCGATCGCCGCCCACTGTCCCCAACTCGCGACGGGGAACAGCAGGAGCATCACGAACCCGACGATGAACAGCAGGACGCCCAGGCGCATCCGGCGGGCCGCGTGGCCGTGGAGAGAGGTCTGCCCGACCGCGCGGACGAGTCGCGGGTCCTCTTCGGACAGCCGCTGTTCGATCTCGTCGAGGATCTTCTGCTCGTGCTCGGAAAGCGGCATTGGGGCCTCCCGGCGGGGGGAGCCTGATTATACGACCGCGTGGTGATTCGGCCAGAGGCGGCCGGCGCGGGCCGGGGCCTGCTAGGGCCTGATAGGGCCTCCTAGGGCCGGCTGAACGGTCCGGCGGGCCCCCGGCGCAGGAGCGCGGCAGGGAACGCGGAGCCTCGCCCGAACCGCTCGTCGATGCGATCCAGCGCCCGCTCCGCGTCCGGCCACCGCCCCGCCCGGTACCGGGCCAGCTGCGCCGCGCCGGCCGGGACCAGCCCCGTCCCCGCGACGCCGAGGAGGCGGATCCGCCGCCGCGCGAACGGGAGCGAGGCGTAGAGCTCCGCGCCGACCCGGTGCAGGTCGGCGGCCGAGTCGGTGGCGTCGGGAAGCGTCCGGGACCGGGTCAACGTGGTGAAGTTCGACAGCCGGATCTTCAGGGTGACGGTCCGGGCCCGGTACCCGTCCGCGCGCAGGCGGGCGGCGACCCGGTGGGACAGGCGCAGGACCTCGCGCAGGACCTCGTCGTCGTCGTCCACGTCGCGCTCGAAGGTCTCCTCGTGGCTCACGGACTTGGGCGCGTCGTAGGGCACCACGGCGCGGTCGTCCTCGCCGCGGGCCAGGGTCCCAAGATGGCGCGAGGACTGGTCGCCGAGGGCCCGCTCGAGCACGACCGGCGAGGTGGCGGCGAGCTCGGCCACGGTACGGACCCCCAGTCGCAGCAACACCTCGTGGGTCCGCTCCCCGACCCCCCACAGCGCGTTCACGGGGAGGGGATCGAGGAACGCGCGGACGCCATCGGCCGGGACGTGCACGATCCCGTCGGGCTTGGCGGCGTCCGAGGCGAGCTTCGCGAGGAACTTGTTCGGCGCGACGCCCACCGACGCGGTCAGCGAGGTTCCCTCGAGGATGGCGGCGCGGACCTTGCGGGCGATCTCGGGGGGCTCGCCGAACAGGCGCACGGCGCCGCCGACGTCGAGGAAGGCCTCGTCGAGCGAGAGGGGCTCCACGACGGGGGTGAACGACAGCATGACCTGGCGGATCTGGTTCGAGGCGGCCCGGTACGCGTCGAAGTCGGGATGGACGAAGATCAGCTCGGGGCACAGCCGCCGGGCCCGGACGCTGGGCATGGCGGAACGCACGCCGTGGCGGCGGGCCTCGTAGGAGGCGGACATGACCACGCCGCGGGCGGCCGAGCCCCCCACGGCGACCGGCTTGCCGGCCAGCGAGGGGTCCTTGAGGGCCTCCACGGATGCGTAGAACGCGTCCATGTCGACGTGCAGGATCGGCTCGGGGGGACGGGTGGCCACGGACCCCATCATCCCCCTCCGGCGGCGCATCTTCCTCATCCTCCGGCCGAGCCGCCGCTGTGGTGGTACAGCTTCATCCCCGGGGTGTCCCCGTCGGCGCCGGCGCCCTCGGTGAGGGCCTCGACCAGGCGGCCCTCGCGGCGAGCCCGCTCCAGCTTTAGGAGGTCCCACACCTGCTCGACCACGACGCTGACCCCGGCCACGCCGGTGCGGCGAAGCCTGCCCCACACCGCCAGGACGAAGCCGTGGAAGACGGTCCGGGCGCACCACGGCTGGACCCGTTCGAACACCGTCACCTCGACCGGTCCGGTCGCGTCGTCCAGGGTCACGAAGATGATCCGCTTGCCGCTGCGCACCGCCGGCGTCTGCGACGCGACCTTCACCCCGGCGACCATCAGCCACTCGCCGCCCCGGTGGTTGCGAAGCTCGGCGGAGCGGACCACGCCCAGGTCGGTCAGGAGCGGCTCGTAGAACGAAAGGAGGTGGCGCGAGGCGTCCACCTTCATCACCTCGAGCTCGGCGCGGACGCGCTCCGCGTCGGTGTACTCGCGCAGTCCGGGCGGCTCGGGGTCGCCGGCCAGACCGAGGGTGAGCTGCTCGCCCGGGCGGCGCACGTCGGTCACCATCGCCTGGTACAGCCGGTCCCGCCGCGTCCCCCCGCCGATCGAATCGAACCCCCCCGCGTGCGCGATCGCCTCCACCACCGGCCGCGCAACGTGCGTACGCCGCAGAAAGTCCCCCACATCCCGGAACAAGCGATCTGCCCGGGCTTCCAGGATCGACCGAACTTCGGCGTCCGATATCCTTTCGACCGACGACAACGCCAGCCGGATGCCGTATCCCTCGCCGATCCGATCGAGCTCGCCATGGAGCAGCCGCCTCCGCCGACCGCGCACGGGCGACGCCCCCGACCCGTCCAACGAGATCTCCCGACCGGCCTCGACGCGTTCGACGACGTAGTCGGATTCGGATCGGTTGACGTCGAGCGGGAGGATGGCGATGCCGTGCTCTCTCGCGTCCTCGAGGATCAGGCGCCGCGGATACATGCCGGGCTCGTGGGTCAGGACGCCGGCGAGGAAGAACGCCGGGTAGTGGGCCTTCAGCCAGGCGGATTGATAGGTCGGGACGGCGAACGCGGCGGCGTGGGCCTTGCAGAAGCCGAACGACGCGAACGAGAACAGCTCGGCCCACAGCTTCTCGGCGGCCGCCGCGCCGGCGCCGTCGCGCGCCCGGACCCGGCGCAGGAAGTCCTCGCGGATCGCGTCGGTGTGCTCGGGATCGTCGTCCAGATGCCGGCGGATGCGGTCGGCCTCGACCAGGTCGTAGCCGGCGACGGCCTGGAGCGTCTTCATGACCTGCTCGTGGTAGACGATGACGCCGTACGTCTCCCCCAGCGCTTCCCGCAGCGCCGGGTGCTGGTACACGGCCGGCTCGAGGCCGTGGGAGCGGCGCAGGAACGGCGTGATCATGTCGGACTTCACCGGCCCGGGCCGGAACAGCGAGATGTCGACGATCAGGTCCTCCCACCTGGTGGGCTGGAACTTCTGGAGGAGCTCGCGCTGGCCGGGCGACTCGATCTGGAAGCAGCCGAGGGTCCTCGACGCGCGGATCAGCGACCACGCCACCGGGTCGTCCAGGTCGATTGCGTCGAGGTCCACCTTCTCGTCCTCGACGCGGGCCACCTCGTCCAGGCAGTGGCGCATCGAGGAGAGCATCCGGATGCCCAGCACGTCGAGCTTCAGCAGGCCGAGGAGCTCGACGTCGTCCTTGTCGGCCTGGACCATCCGGTAGCCCTGGAACGAGCGCTCGAGCGGGGTTCGGTCCAGGAGGTCGTCCTTGCTCAGGACGATGCCGCTCGGGTGCAGCGCGATGTGGCGGGGAAAGCCCTCCAGACGTTCGGCGACGTTGAACAGCAGCTCGAGCTGGCCGGCGTTCAGGTTCGTGCCCTTCAGCTCGGGGAGGCGTTCCATGGCCTCGCGGATGTGGTTCGCGGAGATGTGGGGGAAGGCCTTGGCGACGACGCCGATCTCGGACTCGGGGAAGCCGAGGGCCTTGCCGACCTCGCGGATCGCGGCCCGGGCGCGGTACGTTTCGACCATGTTCACGCAGGCGGCGCGGTCCTCGCCGTAGCGGGACAGGACCAGGTCGTAGACGTCCTCGCGACGGGCGGACTCCACGTCGACGTCGATGTCGGGGAGGTCCTCGCGCTGCGGGTTCAGGAAGCGCTCGAAGAGCAGGCCGTGGCGGACCGGGTCGACGTCGGAGATGCCGGTCAGGTAGCACACGAGCGAGCCCGCGGCCGAGCCCCGGCACGCCACGCGGATCCCGATCGCGTGGATGTCGTCGACGATGTCCGCGACCGTCAGGAAGTAGGCCGCGTAGCCCATCGTCTGGATCATCGCCAGCTCGTGGTCCAGCCGGTCGCGGACATCGCGGGTGGAGCGCATCCCCCGGCGATCCATGCCCCGCCAGCACCGCTCGGCCAGGAGCGAGCCGGCGCTGCGCCCGGGCGGCGTCGGGAAGGCCGGGAAGTGGACCTCGCCCACGCCGAGGTCGAACGCGCACGCCTCGGCCACCTGCAGGGTCGCGTCGGCGATCGACGGATCCCACGCGAACAGCCGGCGCATGTCCTCGGCGGGCTTGAGGAAGCCCTCGGCGTTGGTCCGGCTCACGTGGCCGGACGCGAGCGGGACGATCTCGCGCATGCACTCGAGGGCGTCGGCGAGGAATGCGTCCTCGCGGACCAGGTAGCGCACGCCGTTCGTGGCCAGCGCGCGCAGGCCGGACTCCTCGGCCAGACGCAGGAGCGCACGGAGCTGACGGCGGCTGGCGGGCTCCAGCCGGTTGCGCACCGAGACGAACGCCCACGGCCCGAACGCCTCGCGGTACGGGCGGGCGGCGCGCACGGCCTCGTCCTGGCGGCCGGCGAGGGCGAGGCGACCGGGGAGCGACTCCGGCCCGAG
>JBBDTT010000062.1:0-9172 GCA_040904285.1 Actinomycetota bacterium | reverse complement strand
GTGCAGAAGGCGGCCGTCGCGTGCATCCCCGTGCTGTGCGCGGTGTCGGCGCCGTCGAGCCTGGCGGTCCGCGCCGCCGAGCACCTCGGGATGACGGTGGTCGGGTTCCTCCGGGGAGACCGGTTCAACGTGTACTCGCATCCCGAGCGGATCGCACTGGATGGCTGAGCGCCGGCCGCGGCGGGTCAAGGCCCCGAAGCGGCTGGTCCCCCGGCTGTGGGCGTCCTGGAAGCCGAACGGCATCGGCGAGACCAAACCCAACCACTACGGCGACATGCTCCGGGTCGCATGGGAGAACCGTGACGCGCTCCCCTACGCGATGCGGATCCTGAAGCAGGGCGTGTGCGACGGATGCGCGCTCGGGGTGGCCGGGTTCCACGACTGGACCATCGAGGGCGTGCACCTGTGCTCGACGCGGCTGAACCTGCTTCGCCTCAACACCATGGGCGGCCTCGATCCCGCCGTCCTCGCCGACGTGGAGCCGCTGAAGGCGATGACCGGCCGCGAGCTCCGGGCGCTCGGACGCCTGCCGTATCCGATGGTCCGCCGCCGCGGCGAGCCGGGGTTCACGCGCGCCACGTGGGACGAGGCCCTCGGGTTGATCGGCGGACGGATCCGGACGGCCGGTCCCGACCGGATCGGCTTCTACCTGACGGCCCGAGGCATCACGAACGAGGTCTACTACGTCGCCCAGAAGGTCGCCCGGTTCCTGGGCACCAACAACGTCGACAACGCGGCGCGGGTGTGCCACGCGCCCTCGACCTCCGCCCTGAAGAACGCGATCGGCGTGGGCGCCACGACGGTCTCCTACACCGACGTCATCGCCTCGGACCTGATCGTGCTGTTCGGCTCCGACGTGGCGAACGCCCAGCCGGTGTTCATGAAGTACCTGTACCTGGCCCGGAAGCAGGGCACGAAGGTCGCGGTCGTGAACCCGCACCGCGAGCCCGGCCTGGAACGCTACTGGGTGCCGTCCAACGTCGAGAGCGCGCTGTTCGGCACGAAGATGACCGACGAGTTCTTCCAGGTGCACACGGGCGGAGACGTCGCGTTCATCAACGGGGTGCTCAAGATCCTCCTCGAGTGGAGCCTGTTCGACTTCGACTTCGTGACCGGGCACACGACCGGCTTCACCGAGCTGAAGGCGTCGCTCGACGGGCAATCGCTGGAGGACCTCGAGCGGATGTCCGGCACGACGCGGGCGGACATGGAGCGCTTCGCCCGGATGTACTCGCGAGCCCCGTCGGCCGTGCTGGTGTGGTCGATGGGGATGACCCAGCACCGGTTCGGGACAGACAACGTTCGGGCCATCGTCAACCTGGGGCTGGCCCGGGGGAACGTCGGCCGCCCCGGCGCCGGCCTCATGCCGATCCGCGGACACTCCGGCGTGCAGGGCGGCGCGGAGATGGGCGCGTACTCCACGACCCTGCCCGGGGCGATCCCGATCACGCCCGAGTCGGCGGCGACCCTCGAGGCCCAATACGGGTTCGCGATCCGCGGCGAGCCCGGGCTGACCGCGGCCGAGATGGTGGAGGCCGCGCACCGGGGCGAGCTGGACGTCCTGTACTCGAGCGGGGGCAACTTCCTGGAGGTGCTCCCGGATCCGGTGCTGGTCCGCGAGTCCCTCGAGCGGGTGCCGGTCCGCGTGCACCAGGACATCGTGGTGTCCTCGCAGATGCTGGTGGACCCGGGCGAGGCGGTGGTGCTGCTCCCCGCCGCCACCCGGTACGAGCAACGGGGGGGCGGCACCGAGACGACCACCGAGCGCCGCATCGCCTTCAGCCCCGAGATCCGCGGCCCTCGCATCGGCGAGGCGCGCAGCGAGTGGGAGATCTTCACCGGCCTCGCGGCGGCGGTCGACCCCGAGCGGGCCGGCCTGGTCGCGTTCGAGGACGGCCCCGCGATCCGCGAGGAGATCGCGCGCGTCGTGCCGTTCTACGACGGCATCCAGCACCTGTCGAGGACCGGCGATCAGGTCCAGTGGGGCGGCGAGCGCCTGTGCGACGGGTGGCGATTCCCCACCGCCGACGGGAAGGCCCGCTTCACCCCGGTCGCGCCGCCGGAGATGGACGTGCCCGAGGGCCGGTTCCTGCTCTCCACGCGCCGCGGCAAGCAGTTCAACACGATGGTGTTCAAGTCCAAGGACTCGCTGACCGGGGCGAAGCGCGACGCCGTCTTCGTCTCGACCGAGGACGCCGCGCGCCTGGGACTGGAGGAGGGCTCCGCCGCGCTGCTGCGCAACGAGCACGGCGAGATGCGGGCCCGGGTCAAGATCGCCGCCATGAAGCCCGGCAACCTCCAGGTCTTCTTCCCCGAGGGCAACCCGCTGCTCCCCACCGGCCGGTTCGATCCGGAGTGCCGGATCCCCGACTACACGGCGGTGGTCGAGCTGCTACCCGGCTGACGCCGGCGAGAACACGACCGGCATCGCCTCGAACCCCACGATGAAGTTCGCCTGGCGCATCGGCGGCGGCTCCTCGCCGGCCAGGGCGAGGTCCGGGAGGCGGTCGAGGAGGCGGTCGAACATCACGCGCATCTCCAGACGGGCGAGGGGAGCGCCCAGGCAGTAGTGCGAGCCGTGGCCGAACGCGAGGTGATCGTTGGGCGACCGACGGACGTCGAAGGTCCCGGGCTCGTCGAAGACGTCCTCGTCGCGGTTCGCCGAGGGGTAGAGCAGGAAGAGGCGGTCGCCCGCCGCGATCCTCGCGCCGCCGAGCTCCACGTCGCGGGTCGCGGTTCGGGCCATGCCGGTGATCGGCGAGGTCCACCGCAGCATCTCCTCGACCGCTCCCGGGAGCAGCGACCGATCCGCCCGGATGAGCTCCAGCAGTGACGGGTCGCGCAGCAGCGCGTACATCCCGCCGCTGATGGCGTGCCGCGTCGTCTCGTCGCCGCCGATCAGCAGGTTCAGCGTCTCGTAGACGAGCGAGTCGGGGTCCAGACGTTCCCCCTCGAACTCGGCGTGCACGAAGACGCCGACCGGGTCCTCTGTCGAACCGGTCCGGCGGCGGTCCTCGATCACCCGCGAGATGTATGCGGAGTAGTCCGAGAACGCGCGCGTGGCGGCCTCCATCGCCCCCGCGTCGGGCGCGCCCAGAGCGCCGACCATCTCGTCGGACCAGCGAAGTAGATCGTCGAAGTCCTCCCGAGCGAACCCGAGCATCTCGCCGATCACGATCAGCGGTAGCGGCGCCGCGATGTCGTTGACGAAGTCGCAGGATCCGGCCTCGCTCACCCGGTCGATGATCCCGTCGACGACCTCCCGGATCCGCGGCTCGAGGTCCGCGACCCGGCGCGGGGTGAACCCCTGCGAGACCAGCCCTCGGCGGCGGCGATGCTCGGGATCGTCATAGTTGTTCATGAACGGCATGTGCGGCGAGTCGGGCCGCGATCCCTCCGCGCTCGAGAACGTTCGCGGGTCCTGGCCCGCGGCGCGGATATCGGCGTGGCGGGTGACCCCCCACAGCGCGTTGCGCTCGTCCCGATAGACCGGCTCGTGCCGGCGCATCCAGGCGTAGGCGGGATGGGGATCGCCGCCGTGGAACGTGCCGTCGATCAGGTCGACGTCCGGGCGCGTCCGCGTGGTGGCCATCGGCGAAGGCTATCCTGCCCGAGGAGCCATGGAGCAGCCGAAGCGTCCCGGCCTGTCGGCCA
Source organism: Actinomycetota bacterium (assembly GCA_040904285.1). Taxonomy (GTDB): domain Bacteria; phylum Actinomycetota; class UBA4738; order UBA4738; family JBBDTT01; genus JBBDTT01. The sequence goes on along the minus strand of JBBDTT010000062.1, from coordinate 5,518 downwards.
CCGTCGCCGCCCTCGTGGCGTGCGCCGTGATCGGGGCGATCGCCCTCGTCGGCCGGGAGCCCGTGCCGCTGCTGAGCCTGGTGAACCTCGGCTTCCACGAGCTCGGGCACCTGCTCACGTATCCGTTCCCAGACCTGTTCACCGCGGCCATGGGCTCGGTCACCCAGACGCTGGTCCCGGTGGGGCTGGCCGCGTACTTCGCCGGGGTGCGGAAGGACCGGATCGGGGCGGGTGTCTGCCTGGCCTGGGCGGCCACCAACGCCCAGGAGTGGAGCGTCTACGTCGCCGACGCGCCGTACGAGCGCCTGCCGCTCATCGGGGGCGACCACGACTGGGCGTTCATCCTGGACCGGCTCGGGTGGATGGATGCGGCCGACGATCTCGCCCTCGCCATCTACCTCCTCGGGTGGGCGCTGCTGCTGGCGGGGATGGCCTTCTGCGCGTCCCGGTTCCTCGCGAAGCCCGAGCCGATCCGGGAGCGGCTGCCGGGCGTCGTCGTGAGGCCCATCTCGTGGGAGGACCCCCCGCCCGCCTGAGTCCTGTATTCGGGGCCTCCCCCGTGCCATCCTCACGACGGGGAAAGGGGGTCGAGCATGGAGCTCGGAGACTTCGCCGACCTGAACTGGCTGGCCGTCCTCGTGGGGGCCCTGGCCTACTGGCTGGTCGGGGCGCTGTGGTACTCACCGGTGCTGTTCGGCAAGAAGTGGCAGGCCATCACCGGGATCACCGCCGAGAACGCGGGGAGCCCCGTGGCGACCTACCTGGGCAGCCTCATCGTCATGTTCCTGCAGGTGACGGCGCTCGCGTACCTGGCGCATGCCATCGGCGTGACCGAGATCGTGGACGCGCTGGAGCTCGGACTCGGGATCAGCGTGGGATTCTGCGCGCTGCAGCTCCTGCTGAACCAGCTCTACGAGAAGCGCTCCCGCGAGCTCCTGGCCATCAACGCCGGCTACGCCATCGTCGGCCTCACCATCGCCTCCGTCATCGTCGTCCTCTGGGACTGAAGCGTCGACCCTGACCAGGGCACTAGGCTTTCGCGCGTGGGGGTGCATCGGCGGACCCGGATGCTCGAGCTCACCTGGCGTGTGCACCGAGGGCTGTTCCGGGCGACACGGGGGCGGGTTGGGCGGCGGTACGGAGGGATGCCGATCGCGCTCGTGACGACGACCGGCCGGAAGTCCGGTCAGCCTCGCGACGTGACGATCCCGTTCGTCCGCGACAGGGAGCGGTACGTGTTCGTCGCGTCGAACGCCGGGGACACGCGCGATCCGGACTGGGTACACAACCTGCGGGCCAGGCCCGAGGCGACGCTGACCGTGGGCGGCCGCACCGTACCGGTGCGGGGTCGGGAGGCCGACGGTGAGGAGCGGGACCGCCTGTGGGCCCTTGCCACGGAGGCGAACCCCGACTATCTGGAGTACGAACAACGGGTCACGAACCGGCGCATCCCGGTGATGGTCCTGGAGGAACCCTCCCAGTAGTTCCTCGGTTTGCCTGCTATCCTCGGGGCACGGATCACGAGCGTCGTGGTCCTGTGAGGCTTCGTCTTCTCTGGTTCCTCCTTCGTTGGACGGCGTCGGGGTCGGTTGAAACCTCGACGCGAACCGCAGCCGCAACGGCTGCAAGAAGGAGTGCAACCGCATATGTCCGAACCAACCTTCGCTCAGCTCGGCGTGTCGCCGAGCGTCTGTAAAGCCCTGGCCCATCGCGGCGCCGAGGCCCCGTTCCCCATCCAGACCATGGTCCTGCCGGACGCGCTCGCCGGGCACGACGTGCTCGCCAAGTCCCGCACGGGCTCCGGCAAGACCCTCGCCTTCGCGATCCCGATCGTGGAGCGCCTGGAGCCCTCCGAGGCCCGTCCCTCGGCCCTCGTCCTGGTCCCCACCCGTGAGCTCTGCACCCAGGTCGGCGAGGAGTTCGAGCCGATCGCTCGCGTCCGCGGCCTCAAGGTCGCGACCGTGTACGGCGGCGTCGGCCTCAAGGAGCAGGCCAACCGCGCCGCACGCGCACACATCGTCGTGGCCACGCCGGGGCGCCTCGAGGACCTCGTGTCCAGGGGACTGCTGCACATCGACGAGGTCCGCATCCTGATCCTCGACGAGGCCGACCGCATGCTGGACATGGGGTTCCTGCCCCAGGTCGACCGCATCGTCCGCCGGATCCCCAAGGGCCGTCAGACCCTGTTCTTCTCCGCGACACTCGACGGCGCCGTCGGCCACCTGGCCAAGGCCTACACGACCGAGCCCCGGTGGCACGAGGTCGTCTCGGCCATCCAGACGGTCGACGAGGTCGAGCACCAGTTCATCCCCGTGAAGCACGAGGAGAAGGTCGAGACGCTCGCCACCATGCTCCGCGGCGAGACCGGCCCCGTGCTGGTCTTCGTGCGCACCAAGCGCGGCGCGCAGCGCCTCGCCGACCGCCTGAAGGCCCGCGGCCTGCCCGTGGAGTGCATGAACGGGGACATGGTCCAGTCCGCGCGGGAGCGCGCCCTGAAGCGCTTCGAGTCGGGCAGGGCCAACGTCATGGTGGCCACCGACGTCGCCGCCCGGGGACTCGACCTCGAGAAGATCAGTCACGTCGTGAACTTCGACCTGCCGGAGGACGACAAGGCGTACGTGCATCGCGTCGGTCGCACCGCGCGGGCCGGTCGTTCGGGCACCGCGGTCACCTTCGTGCTTCCCGACCAGCAGGGCGACGCCGGCCGCATGGCCAGCCGCCTGAAGCTGGAGGACGAGTTCCGCAAGGAGGGCATGGTCGTGGCGCCGCCCCGCATGGTGTTCTCCTCGGGAGGCCGCCGCCGCCGCGTCGCTCCGCGAAGCCGCACCGCCTGACCCGACGACGCCAGATCGCCCGCTTTACGAACCGGCGGCGGTGAGCGATGCTTCGCCCATGAGTGACCCGGATCGTCCGGTACGGCCGGTCTGGCCGACCGTGGCGATCGCCGCCCTCATCGTGGTGTCGCTGACCGGCGGTGGGGTCATCGTGTGGCAGGCACGGTCCGAGGCGCCTCCCCCGGCAGCCGCACCGACCTCCGAGGCGCCGTCGCCGTCACCGAGCCCGAGCGTGGAACCCTCCCCCGAGCCGGAGCCCACGCCTCGCCTTCCCAACCGGCGGCTGCAGGCGGGACAGCGGGGTCCGGCCATTCGGCTGCTCCAGACGCTGCTCGCCGATCTCGGCTACGACGTGGGCGACATCGACGGGCGGTTCGGCGACGACACCTTGCACGCGGTGGTCGCCCTCCAGAAGCTCCACGGACTCGACCGCGACGGCGTGGTCGGGGCGACGACGCGCGCCGCGATCGAGTCGCCGGTCGCGCCGAAGCCGCTCCACCCGAAGCGCACGGGCACCTCGGTCGAGGTGGACCTGACCAGGCAGGTCCTGTACCTGCTCCGGGACGGAAAGATCGAGCGGATCGTGGACGTCTCCACCGGCGGGGGCTACTCGTTCGTCTCCCGAGGCGTGCGCAAGGTCGCCATCACCGAGACCGGCGAGTTCGAGGTCTACCTCCGCTACGACGGCTGGTACGAGTCGAGCGTGGGCCCGATGTACAAGTCGAGCTTCTACCTCCGCGGATTCGCGATCCACGGCTCCGCGTCGGTGCCCCCGTATCCGGCGAGCCACGGCTGCGTGCGCGTCACGATGTCGGGCATCGAGCGCCTGTGGCCCGACCTCGGGTTGGGGACGCGGATCTCCGTCTACCGCAGCTGAGACCTACTCCGCGACGGGCGGGTTCGGGCGCTCCGGAACGCTGGGCTCGGGGCCCTCGACGGCCTGTTCGGACGAGGCCTGTTCCCACACGTCGATGAACGTGCGGTAGTTGTCGCCGATGGCTTTCGCGGCGGCCTCGCGGTCGAGGTCCCCGGCGATGAACGACTTCAGCGGGCCGCTCCAGATCGTGCGGCCGATGGCGAACCCGATGTAGCCGGGCAAGCCGGCGCCCATACGCAACCAGTGGGCGACCTTATCGTCGTCGGCCCCGCGACCCAGCACCACGCACGCCACCTGGTCGCGGCCGTGCGAGCGGGCCTGCACGGCGAGCTTCTGGCAGTCCTCGCGCTTGTCGATCCCTTCGATCTTCCAGATGTCGGGCTCCACGCCGGCCTGCTGCAGCTGCACGATCGAGGTGAGCATCAGCCCGGGTCGTACCTCGGCGTCGTAGCGATCCTCGTCTCCGCCGACCGATTCGAGCTGGCCGGGCTCGGCCGGCACCAGCAGCTCGAACAGGAACTTGCGGTCGTTGGCATGGAGCCAGTCCGAGAGCTGCCTGAGCCGCTCGGTCTGGCGGCCGTTGGTCTCCTCGTCGCCCTCGGGGTTGTAGCGGACCAGTACCTTCAGGAAGGTGGGATCGAAGTCCTCGATGTGCGACTGCCAGTCCTCGTACTCGAAGTCGAACTCGTCCTGCCCGGACTTCTCCGCGGGCATCGCGAAGACCACGCCGTCCTTCTTGGCCTGGCGCAGGATGTCGGAGCCGTACTCCTCGTCCACGAGGATGCCGGTCCGGTCGGCCTGCGCTCCGTCGGAGATCGCGCGCTGCACGCCCTCGAAGATCAGCATCTTGCCGTCGGACATCCGCTCGCGCTCCTCGGCGCCGAGCTCGGTGAATCCGAACGCCTTCCTGAAGGAACCGCGGTGGTCGAACGCGAGGATGTAGAGGGGACGGTCGTATCCGAGCGTCATCGAAGCACTCCTCCTTGAGAGATCCGGCGCCCGGAGCCTAATACCAACTACGAGACCGTGATCGAGCCCTTCATGACGGGGTGGATGGCGCAGAAGTACGTCACCGTGCCGGTGGTCTCGAACGTCCACGAGAAGGACTGCCCGGCGTCGAGGACGCCCGAGTCGAACCCCCCGCCATCGGCCGTCACGGTGTGCGCGGTCGGGTCGTCGTTGGTCCAGGTCACCTCGGCGCCGGCGGGCACCGGGAGGTCGGCGGGCCGGAACGCGACGCCCTCGATCGCGACGCGGTCCGGCGCCGCGGCGGTGGGGGTGACCAGCGGAGCGTCCTCGCGAACCTCCATGAGGATCTCCATCCCCAGGTCGTCGTGGCCGTCGACCAGGCACTCGAGCTTGTAGACGCCGCCGGGCAGGTCGAGCGTGATCCGTTCGGTCTGGCTCGGCTGCAGGAGGCGGCCCTCGGCCTTCAGGCCTCCCCCGCTGCCGTGCCCGCTCGAGTCGGCGCCCTCCGCCTCGATCTCGAAGCCGTGGGCGCGGGTGCCGCCGTTGTGGATGATGAACGTGACCGGGCCGGGCCGGATCGCTCCGGCCTCGAGGGTCACCGCCCACTCGGCAAGGCCCACCTCGAACCCGCCCTCGCGGGGGTCGAACGGGACCGCCGGAGGGGACGCCGCGATGGTCGTGGGGGTGCCGGCCAGCGCCGAGGCTCGGATCGTGGGTCCGTCGGACGCGGGCGTGCCGGCCACGCCGCAGGCGGAACCGGCCAGGGCGGTGAGCGCGACGAGCAGCGGCGTCTTTCGCATGCCCCCAAGCTACGGGAGGGCAGGTTGTGAGCGGGTTA
>JBBDTT010000061.1:0-9480 GCA_040904285.1 Actinomycetota bacterium | reverse complement strand
AAGCGCACCACGCCGCAGAACATCGTGATCGGCGGCGCGGCGGGGGCGGTCCCGACGCTGGTCGGGTGGGCCGCGGTGACCGGCCGGGTGGACTGGCCTGCCGTCGTGCTGTTCCTGGTCGTGTTCCTGTGGACGCCACCCCACTTCTGGGCGCTCTCGCTGCGCTACGAACGGGACTACCGGGCGGCGGGGGTGCCCATGCTCCCGGTCGTCGCCGGGGTCCACGAGACGACCCGCCAGATCGTCCTGTACGCGGTCCTCACCGCCGGGGCGCCGTTCGCCCTGCTTGCCGTGAGCCCGGTGGGCCCGGTCTACCTCACGGCGGCCGCCGTCCTCGGCGCGTGGTTCGTGGCGGACGCGGTCGCACTGCATCGCTCGGACGGTCGTCCGGCCGCGGCGATGCGGATGTTCCGGGACTCGATCACCTACCTCGGGCTGCTGTTCGCGGCGGTGGCCGCCGATACCGTCGTGCGCTTCGGCGCGTAGCGGGCACCGGCATGGCCGACCGGCCCCGCGCGCCCGTCCGGCTCCGCGCCTCCCTCGCGCTGGCCTGGCGGACGCTGCGCTCGATGCGCACCGCGCTGATCCTGCTGCTGGTCCTGGCCCTCGCGGCGGTTGCGGGCTCCCTGGTCCCCCAGGCGGGGTTCCCCGGAGCCGCCGCCGAGATCGAGCGCCTCCACCGAGACCACCCCTTCCGGGCCGACCTCTTCCAGCGGCTGGGACTGTTCGACGTCTACGGCTCGTGGTGGTTCACGCTCATCTACACCCTGCTGCTCATCTCGCTGGCCGCGTGCCTGTTCCCCCGGACACGCGCGCTGCTCCGAAACGTCCTGGCCCGTCCCGTCCTCGTCCGCGAGGTCGACGGATTCCGCCACTACGCCGAACGCCCCCTGACCGGGGAGCCCGACGCGGCCCTCTCCCGCGCCCGCCGGGTCCTGCGCCGTCGCCGGTTCCGCGTCCGCGGCCCCGAGGACGCCACGATCGCCGCCGAGAAGGGCCTGCTCCGGGAGATCGGCAGCCTGGCCTTCCACTGGTCGTTCTTCCTGTTGCTCATCGGCGTGATCTACGGGCGGGGGACCGGCTTCACCGGCACCGCCGTGATCGCCGAGGGCGAGACGTGGGCCGAGGTCCACGCGGGCTACGATGGGTCGGCGCGGGAGGGCCGGTTCTTCAACGAGGACCACTCCGGCCTGCTGGTCCACGTCCGGGACTTCGAGGTGCGGTACCGCGACGACCTCTCACCCGAGGAGTTCACGACGCGGGCCGACCTGGCGCACCCGGACGGCACTTCCATCGGCCCGGTGGACATCCGGGTCAACCACCCGGCGAACGCCCTCGGCGTGAAGCTGTACCAGGCGGGGTACGGCTGGGCTCCGGTCGTGCGCGTCGAACGCGACGGGGAGCCGATCGCCGACGCGCCGTTGATCACCGTTCAGCCGCCCGCCGCCGAGGACGAGGACCCACGCACGCTCCCCTGGCGGGGGATCCTGCGGCTGCCCTCGCTCCGGCCGCAGATGGCGATCGTCTTCGAGCTGTACCCGGACGGGCTCGCGGCCCTCGCCTCGCTGCAGGGCGGGGAGCCGCTGCCCATGGTCGAGAACCGCAACCCGTTCCTCACGTTCGACGCGTATCGGGGGGACCTGCCGGAGACCGCCGCGTTTGCCCTCGACTCGCTGGACACGAGCGGCATGGAGAAGGTCTCCTCGGGACTCGTCGGTGAGGGCCGCACCGAGGAGCTCGCCCCCGGCGTCACGCTCGCGTTCCCGGAGCTCCGGGAGTACACCGTGCTCCAGGTGTCCCGGGACCGGGGGCTCGGGATCATGCTCGCGGCGGGTATCCTCATCCTCCTCGGCCTCCTCCCCGCCCTGTACGACTCCCGTCGCAGGCTGTGGGTCCGGGCCGAACGCTCCGGGGAGGGCACCATGCTGAAGGTTGGAGGCTTCGCGCTCCAGCGCCGGGACCAGTTCGAGGAGGAGTTCGCGCGCGTGGTGGACGATCTGGCGGGGGTGGACCGGTGACGGCCGACCTGTCCCGGTGGACGTTCTGGGTGGCCATCGCGGCCTACGTCGCGGCGATCGGCCTCTACGTCGCCTTCCTGAGGTCCCGCGCGCCGAGGACCGGCCGCCTGGCGAGCGTCGTGGCCTGGGGCGGGGCCGGTGCCCACCTCGCCTCGATCGTGCTCCGCGGCGTCTCCGCCGGCCGGGGCCCGTGGGGCAACATGTTCGAGTACTCCTCGCTCCTGTCGTTGCTGATCGTGGTGGCGTACCTGGTGTTCGTCGAGGTCCGGATGGGCATCCGCACGATCGGCGCGTTCGTGGTCGGGTTCGCGGTGCTGACGATGGGCCTGGCCAGCATGGCCCTGTACACCTACCCGGCGCCGCTCCCGCCGGCCCTGAACAGCTACTGGCGGGAGATCCACGTGATCTCCATCATCACCGCCTCCTCGCTGCTGACCCTGGGCGGCATCTTCTCGATCCTGTATCTGTTCAAGGAGCGGAAGGAACGGCGCCTGGCCCAGGCCGAGCGTGCGGACGCCGCCGAGCTCGCCGCGCGCGACGCGGCGCCGATCCTGGGGGGCTCCGGCGACCTCGACGCGACCGACCCGCCCGACTACGCACCGGGGGCCGACGAGCCGGCCGTCGCCGTGGCGGGCCGTCGCAAGGGCCTCCTCCCGGCGTCGGAGACCCTCGACCGGCTGGCGTACCGCACGATCGCGATCGCGTTCCCGATCTGGACGTGGGCGGTCATCGCCGGAGCCATCTGGGCCGAGCGGGCGTGGGGCCGGTACTGGGGCTGGGACCCCAAGGAGACGTGGGCCTTCATCACGTGGGTGCTCTTCGCGGGCTACCTGCATGCGCGGGCCACGGCGGGCTGGAAAGGCCGCCGCGCGGCCTACCTCGGGGTCGCCGGGTTCGTCAGCCTGCTCATCACGTACTACGCCGTGAACCTGTTCATCGTCGGCCTGCACTCGTACGCGGGCGTCTGAGGGGCTCGGGCATCGGTGATATCGTTCGCGCGCCGGTGGCCCCCGAGATGGAGACCATGACCGCGCGACGTTCTCGAACCCGATGGATCTGGACCGGCGTGCTCCTCGCGCTGGTCCTGCTGCTGTTCACGGCCTGCACGGAGAGCGCCCCCCAGAGCACCCTCGAGCCGGAGGGCCCGGTGGCCCGCCAGCAGGACGACCTGTTCCGCCCGGTGTTCTGGATCGCGACGGCGGTCTTCGTGTTCGTGGAGGGGTTGATCCTGCTCATCGTGGTGAAGTTCCGCCACCGCGAGGGCCGGGACGCGATCCCCACGCAGGTCCACGGCAACAAGCGCCTCGAGCTGCTGTGGACGATCATCCCGACGGTCATCCTGGCGGGGATCGCGGTCCCCACGATCGGGGCGATCTTCAACCTTTCGCGTGAGCCCGACCCCGCCACGCGGCTGGACGTCACGATCATCGCCCACCAGTGGTGGTGGGAGGTCGAGTACCCCGAGGAGCGGGTGATCACCGCGAACGAGATCCACATCCCGACGGGGCGCCCCGTCTATTTCAGGCTCGAGTCCCGAAACCAGGGCGCCGAGATCCCCGTGATCCACTCGTTCTGGGTCCCCAAGCTGGGCGGCAAGCAGGACGTCGTCCCCGGACGCATCGTGCACCTCACGTACGAGGCCGAGCAGCCCGGCACCTACCTGGGCCAGTGCGCGGAGTTCTGCGGCATCTCGCACGCGTACATGCGCCTGAGGATGATCGCCCACACCCCCGAGGACTTCGAGGCCTGGCTGGAGAACGAGGGGTCGCGCGCCGCGACGCCCGACTCCGGGCTCGCCCAGCGTGGGTTCGAGCTCTTCCAGTCGTTCCCGGGCGGATCGTGCATGGCCTGTCACGCGATCAACGGCCTGGACGGCGCGGCCGCCCGCATCGGTCCCGACCTCACCCACTTCGGGTCGCGGGAGACGTTCGCCGGGGCCATCGCCGACCTGACGCCAGAGGAGCTGCGCCGGTGGCTGGACGATCCGGCGAGCGTCAAGCCCGGGGCGAAGATGCCTGACTACGGCCTGTCCGACGAGGAGATCGAAGCTCTCGTCGCCTACCTGTTGTCGCTCGAGTGATCGTGGGAAGGATGGACTGACCGATGGCGACCGAGGTACTCCCCCAGCGACGAGGCTGGACGCTCCACCGGCCCACCGCGACCACCGGCGTGTGGTCGTGGATCACGACGGTCGACCACAAGCGCATCGGCATCCTCTACGGGGTCACGGCCTTCGTGATGTTCCTCGCCGGCGGCGTCGAGGCGCTGCTCCTGCGGGTCCAGCTCGCCACGCCCGAGAACAACTTCATCTCGGCGGAGACCTACAACCAGCTCTTCACGATGCACGGCACGACGATGATCTTCCTGGTCATCATGCCGCTGTCGGCGGCCTTCTTTAACTACTTCCTTCCCCTGCAGATCGGCGCCCGCGACGTCGCGTTTCCCCGGCTGAACGCGTTCAGCTACTGGGTGTTCCTGGCCGGCGGCATCTTCATGTACACCTCGTTCTTCCTGGGCGGCGCGCCCAACGGCGGATGGTTCGGCTACGCGCCGCTGAACACGGAGGGCGGCGTGCTCGACGTGGTGCGGACCCACAACATGGACTTCTGGGTCCTGGGCCTGATCATCCTGGGGATCGCCTCGACGGTCTCCGCCGTGAACCTGCTGGTCACGATCATCAACATGCGCGCCCCCGGGATGACCTTCATGCGCATGCCGGTGTTCACGTGGATGACGTTCGTGGTGCAGTTCCTCCTGGTGTTCGCGCTGCCGATCATCACCGTGGCGCTGTTCGAGCTGCTGTTCGACCGATTGTTCGGGACCAACTTCTTCAACGTGCTGAACGGCGGTGATCCGGTGCTGTGGCAGCACCTGTTCTGGCTGTTCGGCCATCCCGAGGTCTACATCCTGATCCTGCCCGCGATGGGCATCGTGTCGGAGATCCTCCCGGTGTTCAGCCGCAAGCCCCTGTTCGGCTACGCGGTGGTGGTGTTCTCGGGGATCGCGATCGGGTTCATGGGGTGGGGCGTGTGGGCGCACCACATGTTCGCGGTCGGCCTGGGGCCCGTGGCGAACTCCGCGTTCGCGTTATCGACGATGTTCATCGCCGTGCCCACCGGCGTGAAGATCTTCAACTGGCTGGCCACGATGTGGGGCGGCGACCTCCGGTTCAAGACGCCGATGCTGTTCGCGATCGGGTTCGTCGCCATGTTCACGATCGGCGGCCTGTCGGGAGTCACCCACGCGATCGTGCCGCACGACACCCAGCAGACCGACACGTACTACATCGTCGCCCACTTCCACTACGTGCTGTTCGGCGGCGCGATCTTCGGCCTGTTCGGCGGCGCGTACTTCTGGTGGCCGAAGATCACCGGAAAGCTGCTGAACGAGCGCATCGGCAAGGCGAACTTCTGGCTGATGTTCCTGGGGTTCAACCTCACGTTCGCGCCGTTCCACATCCTGGGCCTGGAGGGCATGGCGCGGCGGACCCACACCTACCCCGAGGGCATGGGGTGGGACTTCTGGAACATGGTCTCGACCGTCGGTGCGTTCCTGATCGCGGTGTCCGTCGCGGTGTTCATGTGGAACGTCATGCGCACCCGCACGAAGGGGGAGGTCGCCGGCGACGACCCGTGGGACGGCCGGAGCCTGGAGTGGTCGATCTCCTCGCCGCCCCCGGCCCACAACTTCGACGAGATCCCCGAGGTCCACGAGGTCGACGACTTCTGGCACAAGAAGTACGCCGAGGACGAACATGGACGGCTCGCCCCCGCGGTCGCCGGGGGGGCCGGCTACGGGCCGTCCGAGGCCCACGCCGGGGGGCACGGCGACGGCGAGCACGGCGGCCACGAGGCGATCCACATGCCGTCGCCGTCGTACTACCCGGCGTTCACCGCCATCGGGTTCCCCCTGCTCGCGTGGGGGCTGATCTTCTCGCCGGCCCTGATCGTGATCGGTGCGGCGATCCTGCTCGGCGGCCTGTACGGGTGGGCCCTGGAGCCCTCGGCCGAATGAGCGTCCAGGCGGCGGCCCACGCCGAGCACCCCGCGACGAACACGGGGATGTCGAACGTCAAGGTCGGCATGTGGGGGTTCCTCGCGTCGGAGTGCCTGCTGTTCGGCGCGCTGATCTCCACGTACCTGCTCTACCGGGGCCGGGTCGGCCAGGCGGGCGGGCCGATCCCTCACGACGTGTACGACATCCCCTTCACGTCGGTGTCCTCGTTCGTGCTGCTGATGTCCTCGCTGACCATGGTCCTGGCCCTGGCGGCGATCCAGCGCGGGGACGAACGCCGGCTGCGAGTGTGGCTGGTCGCCACGGCGCTGCTGGGGATGGTGTTCATCTCCGGCCAGGTCTACGAGTTCTCGACGTTCGTCGAGGAGGGCCTGACCCTGAAGACGAACGTCGCCTCGACCGCGTTCTTCGTCCTCACCGGCTTTCACGGGGCGCACGTGTCGATCGGCATCCTGATGCTGCTGTCGCTGTGGGGCATCAGCCACCAGGGCAAGCTGCCCCCCAGCCGCTCCGAGGCCGTGGAGCTGGTCGGGCTGTACTGGCACTTCGTGGACATCGTGTGGATCGTGATCTTCACGCTGGTCTATCTGGTCCCGGCCCCGGCCGGAGCGGGAGGCGGCTGATGGCAACGCGCGAGGGAGCCGGGCACGACGCCGAGATCGACCGCGAGACCCACCCGCACCCGAGCCCGAAGGAGTACGTCAAGGTCGCCGTCATCCTGGCGATCATCACCGCCCTCGAGGTCGGCCTGTACTACATCGACCTGCCGAACGGGCCCCTCATCGGGTTGCTCCTGGCGTTCTCGGCCCTGAAGTTCGCCCTGGTGGTGCTGTGGTTCATGCACCTGCGCTTCGACTCTCCCGTCCTGAAGCGGCTGTTCGTCACCGGCCTCGTCCTCGCGGCGACGGTCTACGCGATCGTGTTCATCATCACGCTGGCCAACCGCAGCTCGGGGGCCGTGGTCGGTGGCTGAGCTCCCCGCCTGGCACCCGCACCCGGAGGCCTGGCTGCTCCTGGGCGGGGCGCTGGCCGCGTACCTCGTGGCGCTCCGCGTCTGGGGGCGGCCGATCCGGGCCCTCGGCGAGCGGGCCGCCACGCGCGGGCAGGTGGCGCTGTTCGCCACGGGCGTGGGCGTCCTGCTGGTCGGCGCCGAGTGGCCGCTGCACGAGCTGTCCGAGGGCTACCTGTACAGCGCGCACATGGTGCAGCACCTGCTGTTCACCCTCATCGCCCCGCCGTTGCTGATCCGGGGCACCCCGGACTGGCTGCTGCGCCGCCTCCTGAAGCCCGTCCTGCCGGTGGCCCGGGTGATCCTTCGCCCGGCCGTGGCGTTCGTCGTGTTCAACGCCGTGCTGATCTTCACGCACTGGCCGGCCGTCGTGGACGTCTCGGTCCGCTCCGAGGGGCTGCACTTCGCGCTGCACGTGCTGCTGGTGGGCTCCGGGGTCGTCATGTGGTGGCCGGTGATGAGCCCGCTCGCGGAGCTGCCGCGGCTGTCGTACCCCGGCCAGATGGTCTACCTGTTCCTGCAATCGATCCTGCCGACGGTGCCGGCGTCGTTCCTCACGTTCGGGAGCGCTCCGCTGTATCACGTCTACGAGACGTTCCCCCGCCTGTGGGGGCTGTCCGCCCTCGACGACATGCGGATCGCCGGGCTGATCATGAAGCTGGGCGGGGGCGCGGTGCTGTGGGGAGTGCTGACCGTGGTGTTCTTCAAGTGGGCCGGATCGGAGCGCTCCGGCGAGCCCTCCGCGGTCGAGTGGCAGTCGGTCGAGCGCGAGATCAACCGGATAGGCTCCGCCAAGCCATGAGCGACACGGTCGACGAGCGGACCACCGCGCCCGAGCCCGCCCCGCCTCCCCCGCCCGAGGGCCCCCGGGGCCTGCCCCCCGTCGCGATCCCGATCATCGCGCTGGCCGGGATGCTCGTCCTGGTGTTCGCGGCTTCGCGGATACTGCTCGCGGTCTCGAAGACCTCCGCCGTGGTGGTGGCCACCTTCCTGGCGGCAAACGTGCTGATCGGGGCCGCGATCGTCTCCTCCGGGCGGTGGGTCCGCAACCGGCCGGCGGCGTTCCCGCTGCTGGTGCTCTCCGCCGTCGTGGTGGTCGCGGCCGGCGCGGTGGCGTGGCCTCTCAGCGCGCCCGAGGACCACGGTCCCGAGGGGGTGCCCGTGCCGATCGTGGCCGAGGGCGTCGTATTCACCCAGCCCGAGATCGAGGTCCCGGCGAACGAGGCGCTCCTGATCGAGTTCGACAACCGCGACGCCGGCACGCAGCACAACGTCCACATCGGCGAGACCGAGGCGCCGCCCGCGCCGGCCGACGCCGGGCTGTTCGTCGGCGAGATCATCACCGGTCCCGCGGCGATCACGTACCCGCTCGAGGAGGGCCTGCCGCCCGGCTCGTACGGGTTCATCTGCGACGTGCATCCGAACATGACCGGTCAGCTGATCTCCGTCGAGGGAGCCCCTCCGCCGGGCGGGAGCCCCCCTCCCGGAGGGAGCCCGCCGCCCACCGGCCCGCCGCCGACTGGGGAACCCCCCGCCGGCGAGCCCGACGTGGTCGCGCAGAACACGGCGTTCGACCCGGCCGAGGTGAGCCTGGCACCCGAGGGCGGGCAGCTCACGATCGTGTTCGAGAACGCGGACGGGGTCGCGCACAACATCGCGGTGACCGACGGCGACTCCGCCGACGACCCCGAGCTGTTCGCCGGCGAGTTCGTCACCGGACCCGACACCACCGTCGAGTACACGTTCGAGGCCCCGGATCCCGGCGACTACTACTTCTATTGCCAGGCGCATCCCCAGCAGATGGAGGGGACGCTGACTGTCGAGTAGCTCGGCGCCACCCCGCCGGACGTACTGGACGACCGCGCTGATCTCCCTCGCCGTCATCGCGCTCGTCGCGGTGGCGGTGGCGATCACCACGAAGGATCCGCGCGCCGCGGACGGCCCCGAGCTCGGCGTGAAGGAGATCTCCGGCCCGATGCCCGCGATCGACGGCGAGTCGCTGGCGGGCGGCGGCCGGGTCGTTCGCGAGGACTACGCGGGCAAGGTGGTCGTCGTCAACTTCTGGGCGTCGTGGTGCGCGCCGTGCCGCCGCGAGCAGCCGGCGCTGCAGGCGGTGTGGGAGCGGCACCGCGACGACGGGGTCGCGGTGATCGGCGTCAACTTCCGCGACGACGACGACAGCGCGCGGGCCTACCTGCGGGAGTTCGAGGTGGGCTACCCGAGCGTCGTGGACTTCCCGGGGACGCTCCTCGGCCGGTTCGGCATCCCCGGCCTGCCCGGGACGGTGATCGTCGACGCGAGCGGCGAGATGCGCTTCCGGGTCCTCGGAACGGTGAACGTGGGACTGCTCGAGGACCTCATCGACCGGGCGCGGTCGGGAGGAGGCTAGACATCCCAGGGCCCGTAGCTGTCAAGCGGCAGCCGAGCCAGCCATGGGCC
>JBBDTT010000060.1:0-9617 GCA_040904285.1 Actinomycetota bacterium | reverse complement strand
TGGGCTCGTCCAGCAGGAGCAGGTTGTAGGCGCCCGTCACCAGCTGTGCGAGCGAGAGCTTGGTCTTCTCTCCGCCCGAGAGCGTGGCCACGTCCTGGAACGCGGCGTCGCCGCGCAACGTGAACATGCCGAGGAGAGAGCGCATCTCCTGCTCGCCCGTGAGGGCCCCACCCCGGAGATGGT
This sequence comes from Actinomycetota bacterium, assembly GCA_040904285.1. Lineage (GTDB taxonomy): Bacteria > Actinomycetota > UBA4738 > UBA4738 > JBBDTT01 > JBBDTT01. The sequence goes on along the minus strand of JBBDTT010000060.1, from coordinate 9,434 downwards.
CGAGGGCGGTCTTTCCCGGCTTGAGGTCCTCGTGCTCCTGCGCGTAGTACCCCGTCCGGACGCCGGTTCCGAGCTCGACCGCCCCCGCGTCCGGCTCCAGCCGTCCGGCCAGGATCCGCAGCAGCGTCGTCTTCCCCGCCCCGTTCAGCCCGATCACCAGCAGCCGCTCCCGCTTGCGGACGTCGAGCGAGACGTCCTCGAACAGCTCGCGATCGAACGCCTTCCGCAGGTCCGTGGCCCGGAGCACGCGGTTCCCGGCGTGGGGCGGCGCGGGGAGCCGGAACGACACACGGCGCGCGGGGCCCGCGACCCGGATCTGGTCCCGCTCGAGCCGCTCCACGCGCGAGTCGATCGTCTTGGCCTTGCGGGCCCGGGTCTGGGTGCTGTGACGCATGCTGTCGGCCTGGCGCTTCAGTCGGTCGATCTCCGCCGCCTGTCCGCGGGCCACCCGGCCGAGCCGGATCGCGTCCGCCTCGCGCGCGGCGAGGTACTCGGAGTAGGTGCCCGTGTAGCTGTCGAGCGCCCCCCGCTCCAGGTGCAGCACGCGGGTGATCGCCGTGTCGAGGAGGTGCAGGTCGTGGCTCACCACGACGACCGCCCCTCGGTAGCCGCGGAGGAACGCCATGAGCCAGGTCTTGGCATCGGCGTCCAGGTGGTTGCTCGGCTCGTCCAGGAGCAGCGTGTCGGCGCCGGCGAACAGGGTCCGCGCAAGCTCGACGCGGCGGCGCTCGCCACCCGACAGCGTCGCCAGGGGCCGGTCGAGCCGATCACCCGGGAGCCCGACGCCGGCCACGATCCGGTGGATCTCCGCCTCGGCCGCGTAGCCGCCCGCGTCCCTGAACGCCTCCTCGGCGTCGCTGAATCGCTGGACGTTGCCGAGCGACGGGTTCGCCTCGACCCTCGCCAGCATGTCGGTCATCGCCCGGGCCGCCTCGTCGAGCCTGCGCGCGCTCGAGACGTACTCGAGGGCCGTCAGGTCGCGCTCGGCCTCGGCCAGGAAGCGGACCTGGGGCAGATAGGAGATCGAGCCGCGTATCCGGACGGCGCCGGACGTGGTCACGCTGGCGGGGGCGGCATCGCCCAGCACGCGCATCAGCGTGGTCTTCCCCGCCCCGTTCACGCCGACCAGGCCGACCTTGTCGGTGTCCCCCACCAGGAACGATGCCCGGTCGAGCAGGAGCCGGGGTCCGATCCGGATGTGCAGGTCGCCGGCTTCCAACATGGAGCAAGCTTCGCAGCACTGCTACCCTCGCCGCCGCATGCGCCGCCCGCCGATGTCCTCCGTCCTCGCCGCCCTGGTGGTGCTCGCCGGGGGGTGCGGCGGGGGCCGGGGGACGCCACCGGTGGCGGGGGGGTCGACCAGGGTCAGCTGCCCGCGGAGTGCGTCGAGCCGCCGTACGAGATGGTCGTGCACGGCGGCGACGCCAGATCGGACTCGTTCGAGGTCGTCTCGGTGGCCGCGTTCTCCACCGAGGCGTTCACGCCGGGCGCGGCGGCGTACGGCGTCTACTTCGCGGACCACGAGATGACCGAGGACGAGCTCCCGGACAGCCAGCTGCTCGCCTCGCCGGAGATCACCGGGGCCGGCATCCGCGGCCACGTGAACGTCACCTCCCCCGACGGCGAGCCCCTGAAGGCGGGGCAGACCGTCGAGGCCGGAACCACGGCCGGCGGGCTCCGCCCCGTCACCGCGGGGGTGTTCACCGAGGGCCGCGGCCTGGTCGAGAACGCCTACAACAGCCACGAGGGTTCGGTCACGATCCTCGCCCTCACCGGCGACGCGATCTGCCTGGACATCGACTACCGGACGGTCCTGTCCGGGGAGCCGAACATCGTCCTGCGGGGCACCGTGCTGGCGGAGGTCACCGAGTTCTGAGACCGAGCCCGATGTTCACGCGCCCAGGTGCGCGGCGGCGACCCGCTTCGGGACCACCATCCGCCAGGCGTCGAGGACGAGCTCCCGCATCTCGGTGTCGTCGATCGCGGCGAGTCGCACCTCGACCCAGTGATACCGGAGGTCCGAGGGTCTCGGCATCATGAATTTGTCGGGCTCCGATGCGACGAGCGCCGCTCGCTCCTCCTTGGGGAACGCGAACCCCATCTGCGTCTCGTCGCGCGAGAACGCCAGGAAGACGATGCGGCCGACGCGGAACTTCACCCGGTCACGGACCACGGCCTCGTAGGACCTGGGCAGGCTCAGGGCCAGCGCACGCACGCCCTCGATCGTCGCCATCGCTCGACGATACGGGGAGGGGTCTTTTCAGGACGAGAGCTCGGCGCGGACGGCGTCGGTGTGTTCGCCGAGGGCGGGCGGGAGGTCTGGATGCTCGGGAAGGATCGGGAGGATCCCGTCGCCCGGCCGGGGAGGATCGACGAACGCCCAGCAGGTGGCGGCGGAGGACAGGTCGCGCTCGAGGTCAGGCCGAAAGCGCGTCCCGATGCGCTCCTCGATCAACGCCCGAAGATCGGCCCGCCCGAGTCGCTCCTCGAAGCCGAGGGCGGCGTGCTCGTCCAGGCCGAGGACGCCGCACAGCTCGCGCCAGAAGTCGTCCTCGTAGACCGATCCGAGGCTCAGGTGATGTCCGTCCCGGGTGCGGAACACGCCGTAGTGCGGAACGGTGTCGAGGATGCTGGGGGTCGACAGCGTGGCCGCGCCGCCCATGGCGTCGACCCAATCGCGGAGGGAGCCGGCGAGGGAGACCTCGAGGTGACGCCCCCGGCCGGTCGTCGTCGCCTCGATCAACGCGCCGAGGACGCAGAGCGCCCCGAACGTGCCGCCGGCCAGGTCCGCGAGCGGAGCTCCGAGCGCCTGCGGTTCGCGGTGCCGGAACATGGCCGTGGCCAGGCCGCTCGCCGCGACGAAATTCACGTCGTGGCCGGGCCGGTCGCGCAGCGGGCCCTCGGCCCCGTAACCGGAGATCGAGCAGTAGACGAGCGCGGGGTTGCCGGCCAGCAGCTCCGTCGCTCCGAGTCCCCTCCGCTCGGCCACCCCCGGCCGCCATCCCTCGACGAAGACGTCGGCCCGCGCCGCGGCCCGCCGGACCATGGCGACGTCCTCCGGACGGTCCAGGTCCACCACGACGCTCTCCTTGCCCCGGTTCAGCGCGTCGTGGACGGTGGGGAACCGCCGGGCGGGATCACCTTCGGGCGGCTCGAACTTCACGACGCGCGCGCCCATCCGGGCGAGCAGGCTCGTGCAGTACGGCCCCGGGGCGGTCACGGACAGGTCGACGACCAGACGGCCGGAGAGCACCTCGCGCATCCGCGGGATGGTACGGGAGGCCGCGCCCCGCTGGTTCGAAATGACCATCGGAAATGGGCATTCCAGGGCTTCCGGACCTCGGGGGTCCATGTCTATCGTTTCCCCCGCAGACCCGCATGAGCCGCGCGCCTCGCCCGAAGTCGCGCATCGAGAAAGGAGTGGCACGCCGGCCAGGCGGGCAGACGCTCGCCGCGAGTCTCCATCACACAGATCCGCACCGACCTCAGCGCCCCCCAGACGGGACCTGCCGAGGTCGGGTCCCCGCTTGGAGGCAACACCGTGAAGCACGTCGTGCGGACGATGGCCCTCACCCTGGTGGCGCTGTTGGCGCTGGCCGGACCGGGCCAGGCACAGGAGATCCCGCAGGGCATCCCCGACCCGGCCGCGCTCGTCGAGAGCGTCCGGGAGCAGCTGGACGGCCTCACCGGTCACGATCTCGCCGCCATCCTCAGCGCGGAGATCACGTTCGATCTTTCCGACCCGTCGGTTCCCCCTCTGACGATGACGCTGGAGGAGGCGCTGGCTCCGGTCGCCGGGCACGTGCCGTTCGAGGTTCCGAGATTGGGCACCCTCGTGCCGGTGCACCTGGAGGCGAGCGTCGACCTGCTCCCTCTGGCGCTCCTCAAGACGATGGACCCGGAGGGCTTGATCGACCTGATCGGCGTCCCCGCGATCCCGGCCGGGCTCCCGGCCGGCGTCCAGGCCGCCGAGGGCGAGGCCTGCACGCTGGTGGACCGCGAGGTCTCGGTTCCGGGTTGGATGGTCATCCGGATCTGCATCAGCGTGGGTGCCCTGATCGGTGAGGACCTCCCGGTCCTGCCGGAGGTCCCCGAGCTACCGGACGTCCCCGAGCTACCGGACGTCCCCGAGCTACCGGAGGTCCCCGGGCTGCCGGAGGTCCCCGGGCTGCCGGAGCTGCCGGGTGGCGTGCCCGGCCTGCCGCCGGTTCCCCCGGTCGGAGGCATCACGGACATCGTGGGCGACGTGACGGGCGGAGCCGGCGTGGTCACCGACACCATCGACGGCATCACCGACGTCGTGGGCGGCGTCGTCGACACGGTGACGGGCCTGATCGGGCTCTAGCCGTTCGATCCGTTGGGCGAGCGACGGCGTCCCTCCGGGGGCGCCGTCACCGCGTCCGGGCTCAGCCGAGGGCCGGGGTGACGCAGAGCTCGCCGACGACCTCGCCGCACGCGGGCGGCGTCTTCCAGATGGGCGGGAGCGAGCGCATCACGGGCAGCAGGATGCTCGAGCGGTGCTGCGCGTCCTGGCGGATCGTCACGAGGCCCGGCTGATTCGGCTCGTACACGTAGGTCGAGATCGGATCGTTCGGGGGCGGGGCGTGGACCTGGAGCACCATCGCGTGGCCCGCCCGGAACACGTGCCCGAACGGGAAGACCTCGATCTCGAAGCGGTACACCTCCCCGGGGGTGAGCGGCTGGGGATCGACGAAGTGGTGATAGGGCCGGTAGATCTCGCCGCGATGGGGCCCGGTGCGGACCTTCGCCGAGCGATTCCGGTCGAACGAGGCCGCGAACGAGGCGCGCTGGATTCCGCGCTGGACGAACGTCGTGTCGCCGGTCGCGAGGTCGACGTCCAGCACCTCCACGAAGAAGTCCACGTCGGCAGACGTCGAGGAGGCGTGGAGCGTCAGGACCGACGGCCCCGCGATCGCCGTGGGGCGTTCGAAGCGCAGCTCGTAGCGGGCGGTGTCGGGCAGGCCCGTCGTGTAGGCGAGCGGCGCGAGACCCCCCGGGCCCAGGGCGCCCAGGTCGCCCGTGAGGTGCCTGCCGGTCGCCGTGCTGAGGTACGTGACCTCGCCGTCGGCGCCGGCGCCCCCGGCGAGCGTCCCGTCGGCGCGCAGGTGGTAGCGCGTCCAGTCCGCCTCGCGGAATGGCCACTCGCTCGTGACGTGGGGCGCGAGCCGATCGCTTCCCTTGGACTCGAAGTGCGCCAGCACCCGGCGGTTCGGATCGAGGACGGCCCCGCACGACGTCCCGTCCTTCAGGAGCATCCGCCTCGAGCCGTTGTGCAGGAGCCAGCAGTCGAGCCAGTCCTTCTTGGTGTCGGTGGGGTCGTTCGGGTTGTGGCGGCCGGTGGACAGGACCAGTCGCTTCGGGATGCGCTTGGGGATCCGCTCCCACAGCACGTGGCCTCCGCGCGGGCCGGTCTGCTCGTCCTGGTACTGCTGCCCGAGCTGGATCGGCGCGTTGAGCCGGTGCGCGTGGGTCCCCAGTGCGGCCTGGATGGCCCACGACTCGGGGCCCGCCTCGCGGTTCGGGTACGTGTCGAGCAGCCCCTTCACGTTGAGCAGGTTCGATCCCTGGTGGTCCAGGTAGTTCTCGCGGCAGTGCTGGTCGCCCTGGAGCTCGTCGAAGTTGCCCGCGTGCTCCAGGGCGGGCCGCACGCCCGCGCCCCACAGGATCGGGAACCCCCCGTTCGGCACGCCGCCCGGGTAGAGGATCCCGCGGAAGAAGTCGTCGATCAGCCCGGAGACCGCGGTCGCGCGGAGGTGCTTCGGCGCCTGGGCGGCCACGAGGAAGCCCGTCAGGCCGCCGTAGGAATGTCCGAAGATGCCGACCCGGCCGTTGAACCAGGGCCGGGTGGGCAGCCAGTCGTCGATGACCTCCTTGCCGTCGAGGGCCGAGCGCTGGCTGAACAGGTCGAGCTGGCCGCTGGAGCAACCGGTCCCCCGGACCGAGACGGCCACGAGCATGTAGCCGTCGTGGTCGTCGTTGCGCGAGGAGTCGTTCTGTCCTCCCGCGCCCCCGTATCCCTCCATGGTCATGAGGACGGGATACCGCTTCCCGGCGACGTAGTTCGCAGGGTAGAAGACCCGGACCGCGATCTCCTCGCCGTCCGAGACGGTGACGTAGTGGAACTCCGGCGCCGGGACGGCCGCGAGCGCCGCGCCCGGCGTGAGCACCGTCGCGGCGAGGCAGAGCACCAGAAGGATCGGAGGCAGCGCTCGAGTACGCACGTCGGCTCGTTTCGCGAGGGGGACCGGTCGCCTCAGTCTTCGACCACCGAGGCCCCGGGTCCTGCGGCCGGTGCTCCGGTCCCTGACCTTGGTTACCCTCATCGTCATGGCGGGCGGCCCTTTGGAGAAGGACACATGTCGTGACTACGTGTTGCCCCGCCTGAAGGCGGCAGGTTGGGACGACGATCAGATCGTCGAGCAGTTCCCGATCACCGACGGGCGCGTCATCACGGTCGGTAAGAAGCATCGGCGAGCGGAGGCGCTGAGGGACGCCGTGACGAAGCTCGGCGAGCTGCTGTACGTGGCCTGATACTCAATAAAAACTTGAGTTCTAGCCGTCACAGAGCCGCTAAAATAAAGTTTTCGTATAGGATCTCTCACATGCCGATCGATCGTCGCGACCTGAGGCGTCAGCTGTTCAACCTGGCCGCCGAACAGGGTGGGTACTTCACCGCCGCTCAGGCGAAGGAGATCGGCTACTCCTATCAGGCCCAGGCTCACCACGTCGGCGCCGGCAACTGGCTCCGCATCGACCGCGGGCTCTTCCGACTCACGGAATGGGTGCCCGAGGTCCACGATGACCTGGCTCGCTGGACCCTGTGGTCCCGCGGTCGCGGTGTCGTGTCACACGAGACCGCCCTCTCGGTGCACGGTATCGGTGAGTTCGAGTCGGCCCGAGTACACCTGACGGTCCCCCCGGGATTCACGATGCTGGACGACGCCCTCACCCTCCACCACGCCGACCTGCCCGATACCGATGTCGTGGAGCGCCTCGGCTTCCGAGTCACCACCCCCGTTCGATCGATCATCGACGTTGCGGCAGGCGCGCCCGACGAGGACCAGCTGGCTCGGGCCATCGACGAGGCCAGACAGGGCGGTCTCCTGACGGTTCGCAACCTCCGCACTCGGGCCGAGCCGGTCGATACCAGGGCGGCCCTGCACATCGAGCGGGCCCTTCAGCGGGCGCCGGCATCGTGACCTACGAGACGCCGCAGGCGCTGCGCATGGCCTTCGAACGGCGGCTCCTCACGCGCTCGAGCGAGAGCGGGATCGGCCTCGATCGGCTGCGCAGACGCGTCCTGTTCGAACGCATCGTGGCGCGACTCGAGGCGGCCGAGCCGGGGCGGTGGGTGCTGAAGGGCGGGATGGCGCTCGAGGTCCGGCTTCAGGACGACACTCGGCTGACCAAGGACATCGACCTCGGGCTGCGCGACGACGTCCGTCCGCTCACCTTGAGGAGCGTCGGCTCGGCGGCCGAGTTGGAACGCGGCGACCAGCGCAGCCGCCTTCGCCGCGCCGACGCCGCTTCGGGCCGCGAGCTCCTCGGGCCGAGCCGAGGCCAGCTCCCCGAGGCTGCCGTACTCGGCCAATAGATCGGCCGCCAGGTCGAGCGCGCTGACACCCCGGGTGCCGTTCCGCAGGACGAGAGCCAGAAGCTCGCGCTCGGTCAGCGCTTCGGCGCCGCGCGCCAGCAGGCGCTCTCTCGGTCGTTCGTGCGGCGGAACCGCCGCCATGAGCACACCCACGACTCACCTCCGCCGAGCATCCTAAGAAGAGGGTCTGACGTCGGGCTGCGGTCAAGTCTCGAGCAGCTCAACCGGCAGGCGGATCCGGATCGTGGTGCCGCCGCCGGCCTCGCTCCGGGCCTCGATCGTCCCGTCGTGTGCCTCGACGACGGCCTTGGCGATGGCGAGGCCGAGGCCCATCCCGCCCGACCCGTCGGACTTCGCGAAGCGATCGAACACGTGCGGCAGCTGCTCGACGGGGATCCCCGGACCATCGTCGTCCACGTCGATGGTCACGACGCCCTCGGCCGTTCCGGCCTCCACGCGAACGCGTCCCCCGCGCGGCGCGTGCCGCACCGCGTTGGAGAGGACGTTGGACATCACCTGCGCCAGGCGGAACTGGTCCGCCTCGAGCGGCGGCAGGTCCCGGGCAACCCGCGTCTCGAGCCGTACGCCGCCGGCCTCCGCCGCACCGCGGAACACCTGGACCGCGTCCTCGACCACCCTCCCCACCTCCACCGTCTCGCGGTGGAGCTGCAGCGCGCCGGCCTCGGCGGTCGAGAGCGTCCGGAGGTCCTCGAGCAGGCGGGCCATCAGATCGGCCTCCTCGACGATGGGCTGCAGGTGCTCCCGGTCGGAGGGATAGACCCCCTCGAGCATGCCCTCGGCGTTGCCCCGGATGACGGACAGCGGCGTGCGGAGCTCGTGGGCGAGGTCGGCGAACAGGCCGCGTCGCTGCGACTCGCCGGCCTCCAGGCGCTCGGCCATCTGGTTGAACGAGCGCGCCAGCCGCCGCATCTCCCCGGGCCCTCGCTCGCGAACGCGTGAGGAATAGTCGCCCGCCGAAAGCCGCTCCGCCGCGTCCATGACGTCCGCCATCGGGCGAACCGTCCGCCGCCACGTGCGCAGGACCACGAACGCGACGAGCGCGAGCAGCGCCAGCCCCAGCAGCGCGGTCGGCAGGACCAGCCGCTTGTCCCGCTCGACGCCGAACGCGCCGGACACGACCGACAAGGCAAGGCTCGAGGCCGCGAACACGATCCCGAAGAAGAAGGCGAAGCCCCAGCCGGCCCGGCGCATGAACCCGCGCCGCATCCGGTGGCGGGCATCGGGGTCGGTGGGCGGGAACGGCTCCGCCTCGGGCCACCACGGCGGCCGCCGACCGGGCCGCGGCCCCCAGCCGTGATGGTGATGGCGATGGCGATCAGTCATCGCGGAACCGGTAGCCGACGCCGTGCACGGTCAACAGGTAGTGCGGCCGCCCGGGCGTCGGCTCGATCTTGCGCCGAAGGTTCTTCACGTGCGCGTCGATGGCTCGCTCGTACGACTCGATCGCGACGCCGTGGATCGCGTCCAGGAGCTGTCCGCGCGTGAACACCCTTCCGGGCTCGCGGATGACCGTCGACAGCAGCTCGTACTCGGTCGGCGTGAGCTCGACCTGCCGGCCGGCGACCGTGACCCGCCGCCGCCGCACGTCGACCTCGACGTCGGAGGCGCGCAGGACCTCGGGGCCGGCCACGCGGGCGCCTTCGGTTCGCCGAAGCACCGCGCGAACCCGGGCCACCAGCTCCCGCGCGCTGAACGGCTTGACGACGTAGTCGTCGGCGCCGAGCTCGAGCCCGACGATCCGGTCCGCCTCGTCGCCCCGGGCGGTCAGCACGACGATCGGCGTCGTCGACGTCCGCCG
>JBBDTT010000059.1:0-9678 GCA_040904285.1 Actinomycetota bacterium | reverse complement strand
CCACCTGTTGAGCGACGCCGAGGCCTCCGCGACGAAGCCGACCCAGACGCGCAACTACCGGCTGTGGGAGATCGCCGGCAGCGCCCACTCGGACTTCTGGATCGGCTACCACCAGGAGGTCGGGATGGGTCCTCGCTTCCTCGGCGCCCCCAAGCAGCCGGCGTCGGCCGACGAGGACCTCCACTTGGTCGCCGGCAACTACGGCGAACAACCCCACCCGATGCACGCGGCGTGCATCCTGGCCGGCGCAGCGTTCCCGATGCGGTACTCGGTCTCAGCGGCGCTCGAGCATCTCGAGCGCTGGGTGAAGCGCCGCGTGCCTCCGCCGAAGGGCCCGAGGTTCCAGCTCGACGGCGACACCCTGGCTCGGGACGAGTTCGGCAACGCGCTGGGCGGCATCCGCCTGCCTCCGGTCGACGTGCCGGTGGCGAGCTACGAGTCGGACGCGTGCGTCCTGGGCGGCTACACGGTCCCGTTCACCGAGGTCCAGCTGCTGCAGCTCTATCCGACGCACGCGGACTACTACCTGCCGATGGTGCTGCGCACGCGAGCCGCCCTGCGCGCCGGCTACCTCCTGCCCGAGGACGCCCGCGACCTGCTCGCGCGGGCCTGCGCCGCCAAGAGCCGCTGGCTCGAGACGGCCTCGAGCTGCACCTTCTCCTGATCCAGGACTGACCGCAGCGGGCCGGCACCACCTGCACCCCGGTGATCGGCTTGCTGATGATCGCGATCGGGCGTGGCCATGCTGATGGGTTTCGGCAGTTAGGCGCATTCTTGGTGTATGCTGGCATATCCATGAAGCGGACTACGGTGAAGCTGCCCGACGAGCTGGATGCGCGGCTTCGGCATGAAGCCGAGCGGCGGGGCACGACGATCTCCGAGGTGACCCGCGCGGCCATCGAGTCGCACCTCGGCGGGGGTGGCCGGCGCCTGATCGCGGCGAAGGCCGGACGAAGCGGCCGTCGCGACACGGCCCGCCGGATCGAGGAGATCCTGCGGCGGGAGGCCGTCCGATCACGCTGATCGTCGACGCGGGACCCCTCTACGCGTACGTCGACGAGGATGATCGGGACCACGAGGCCAGCCTGGCGCTGCTCACGAGCCATCCGGGACCCCTGTTCGTCCCGCAGCTCGTCGTGGCCGAGGTGGCCTACCTGCTGGAGACACGGATCGGGGCCGAAGCCGAGGTCCGGTTCCTCGGGGATCTCGCTGCGGGGAACCTGATCACCGAGCCGGTGCAGGCCGGCGACTGGATCCGGATCGCGGAGCTCGTGGCCGAGTACCGCGACCTTCCCCTGGGAACGGTGGACGCCTCCGTCGTGGCCGCCGCCGAGCGTCTTGGGGTCACTCGGCTCGCGACCCTCGATCGCCGGCATTTCACGGTGGTCCGCCCGGCGCACGCCGACGCGTTCGAGATCCTCCCGTAGCGAAGCCGCCGTCTCGTCGAGGGCGTTCTCCTGATCCAGGATCTCGCTAGAGCCGCTCCAGGATCATGGCCATCCCCTGGCCGCCGCCGACGCACATAGTCTCCAGGCCGATCTGCTTGTCGTGGAACCGCAGCGAGTTGATCAGCGTGGAGGTGATCCGCGCACCGGTCATCCCGAACGGATGCCCGACGGCGATCGCTCCGCCATTCACGTTCAGCCTGTCCGGGTCGATCTTCAGGTCCTCGGCTGAGGGGATCACCTGCGCGGCGAACGCCTCGTTGATCTCCACCAGGTCGACGTCCTCGATGCTCATGCCGGCCCGGGTGAGGGCCTCGCGGGATGCCCCGACCGGGCCGAGGCCCATGATCTCCGGCGACAGCGCGGTGACGCCGGTCGACACGACGCGGGCCAGCGGGGTGATCCCGAGGTCCTTCGCCTTCGTGTCGCTCATGACGATGACGGCGGCGGCGCCGTCGTTCAGCGGGCAGCAGTTCCCCGCGGTGACGGTGCCGTCGGGGCGGAACACCGGCTGGAGCTCGGCCACCTTCTCGAGGGTCACGCCCGGCCGAGGGCCGTCGTCCGTGGACACCACGTTGCCGTCGGGGAGCGTGACCGGGGTGATGTCGCTCGGCCAGAAGCCGTTGGCGATGGCCTCCTCGGCCCGGTTCTGGCTGCGGACCCCGAACTCGTCCTGCATCTCGCGGGTGATGCCGCGGATCTGGGCGACGTTCTCGGCCGTCTGGCCCATCGCGATGTAGGCGTCGGGGATCAGGCCGTCGTCGCGCGGGTCGGCCCAGGTCTCCGCGCCGGCCCCCTCGCGCGACTTGGTGAGGGCGATGGCCTCCTCGAAGGTGGGGTTCATCGTGTCGGGCAGCGTGTCCGAGGAGCCCTTCGCGAACCGGCTCACGCACTCCACTCCGGCCGAGATGAAGACGTCGCCCTCGCCGGCCTTGATCGCGTGGAAGGCCATGCGGGTGGTCTGCAGGCTGGAGGAGCAGTACCGGGTGATGGTCGTGCCGGGCAGGTGGTCCATGCCGAGCAGGACGGCGACGACGCGGCCCATGTTGAAGCCCTGCTCGCCGCCGGGGAGCCCGCAGCCGAGCATCAGGTCGTCGATCTCGGTCGGGTCGAGCTCGGGGACCTCGTCCAGGGCCGCGCGGATCATCTGCACGGACAGGTCGTCGGGACGGATCCCGGAGAGCGAGCCCTTGAACGCCCGGCCGATCGGCGAGCGGGCGGTTGCGACGATGACTGCCTCAGGCATGGGAGTCCTCCTCCAGCGAGTGCGAACGTGGCATCAGGCGGACGCTACACCGGTTCGGTCTACGGAAGCTTCGGACGCTCGTGCCCCTCGGCCTTCCGCCTCGCCTCGGCTTCCTCCATGGCCCGTCGCGCCCGATCCTTCTTGTCGCGCTCCCGGTCGCCGCGCTCGTTCGCGGCCTGCTGCTTCGGGGTGGGGGTGGGGTAGCGCTCCGGATAGATCTCCCGGGCGGCGTCCCCCGCGGTGTCGTCGATCGACGATCCGCCGACCCCCGCACCGCGATAGCCGACCATCGACGCGATGAACTCCCGCTCCTCGAGGCCCAGCGTCTTGGCGATCTCCACGAACCGTTCCCGGTCTTTGGGGAAGAGGTTCATGACGGCCACCCCGCACGACTGGCGGATGGTCGAACCCATCCCGGCCGGCTCGGTTCGGAGCGCCTTGGCGACGAGGTCCTTCAGCGCGGCGGGATCTCCGATGCTGCCGAGGATCGTGGGGACCTGCCACTGGACGATGTCGTTGGGGTGATCCAACAGGGCCAGCAGCGGACCCACCGCGGGCGAGCCGATGCGGCTGGCCAGGAGCTCCTGGGTCCTAGTCTCCAGGCGTCCCCGGTAGTGCGGGATCCCCCGGTCCAGGAACTCCCGGGACACGATCCGGATCAAGGTGTTGAACGCGAGCTCGTCACCCTGCTGCGCGTCCGAGACGAGCGCCGTCAGCAGGTCCTCGATCCGGGCGAACACCACCGCCTGCGGCTCGTGGCTGCCGCTCTCCGTGATCGCGAGGTCGATGGCTGCGTCGATCGCCCGGGCCCGGAGGGCGTCGTCCTTCCGGTACTGCGCGGCCTTGAGCAGGCCCGGAAAGTCGCGCTTGGAATGCAGTCCCTCGACGTTGGGTGGGCCGCCGAACAGCGGCATCGCATCGACCTCGGCCCGGGAAGTCGATCGCCGGGCTGCTTGAACTGTTGCACGGCCGAAGCCGAGCTGTCCAGGCTGCAGGGAATGCGCGTCTCCTCCGACCGGTTGTGAACGGTGAGCCCCCCTGTCGAAAAGGAACGGACCTCGTGCTCTGCCCGATCTGCTGTTCACCGCACATCACGGTCGTGCTGACCAGGCACAGTCACGGCCGCTGCCTGGAGTGCGGCGCGACCTGGAGGCAGGAGGGCAGCTGGCAGCGCGCCGTACAGCGAGCACCGTCCGCGGCGTAGCCGGCGGCTACCGGTCGAGGTAGGGGCCGAGCTGGGTTCGGGCGACGGACCGGATGTGGACCTCGTCGGGGCCGTCGGCCAGGCGAAGGGTTCGCAGGCCGGCCCACATCGCGGCGAGGGGGAAGTCGTCGCTCACGCCGCCGCCGCCGTGGACCTGGATGGCCCGGTCTACGACCTCGAGGGCCATGCGCGGCGCCACGACCTTGATCGCGGCGATCTCGGTCCGCGCCGACTGCACGCCGTACTGATCGATCAGCCACGCCGTCTTCAGGGTCAGCAGCCGGGCCTGCTCGATGGCGATCCGCGCCTCGGCGATCCACGTCTGGATCACGCCCTGCTTGGAGAGCTCCTTGCCGAACGCCACCCTCGAAACGGCGCGCCTGCACATCAGGTCCAGCGCGCGCTCCGCCAGGCCGATCGCGCGCATGCAGTGGTGGATCCGGCCGGGACCGAGCCGGGCCTGGGCGATCATGAAGCCGCCACCCTCGAGGCCCACGAGGTTCGAGACCGGCACGCGCACGTCGGTCAGCGAGATCTCGCAGTGGCCGTGCTGGTCCTGGTAGCCGAACACCGGCAGCGGGCGCACGACCTCGACGCCCGGCGTGTCCAGCGGTACCAGGACCATCGAGTGTTGCTGGTACGGATGGCCCGACGGATCGGTCTTGCCCATCAGGATCATGATCCGGCACCGCGGGTCGGCCGCACCGGTGATCCACCACTTGCGGCCGTTGATCACGTACTCGTCGCCGTCGCGCTCGATGCGCGTCGCGATGTTCGTGGCGTCCGAGCTCGCCACGTCGGGCTCGGTCATCCCGAAGCAGCTCCGGATCTCGCCGTCCAGCAACGGCCGCAACCAGCGCTCCTTCTGCTCGGGCGTGCCGAACATGTGGAGGACCTCCATGTTGCCGGTGTCCGGCGCCGCGCAGTTGATGGCCTCCGGCGCGATCTCGGGGCTGTGCCCGGTCAGCTCCGCGAGGGGCGCGTACTCCAGAACGGACAGGCCGTGGGGCGGGTCGTCGGACTCCGGCAGGAACAGGTTCCACAGGCCCCGCGAGCGGGCCTCGGCCTTGAGGTCCTCGACGACCTTGGGCAGCTCGTGGATCCGCCCCGCGGCGGCCAGCTCGCGGCGCTGCTCTCCGTAGACCGGCTCGGACGGGTACACGTGTTCGTCCATGAACGCCTGCAGGCGCCCGAGGTACTCCTTCGCCTTCTCGCCCGGCTCGAAGTTCACGGCCCAGAGTCTGCCACGGCCCCGGGGTCGGCGCGACGCCCGGGGGAGGCCTTGACAGGGGACCGGCCGGGCTGGTAAACAAGCGTTCATTCACCTGTCCCCTCGAGCCGGGAGGGTACCGACCTGAGCGCCACGCACCGCCGCACCGCCCGCCCTCGCGTCGCCGCGCTCCTCGCGTTCGTGCTGCTGGCCGGGGCCTGTTCCGGCGGCGGCTTCCCCGGCGACGACGAGTCCCCGGTCGGGCTGAGCCCCGTGGACAATCCGGGTGACGACGGTCCGACCACCGGCCCCGGTGATCCCTCGCCCACCACGTCCGTCTCGCCCGGCGGGGGTGAGGGAGGCGGCGGGGATGAGGGAGGCGGCGGCGGTGGTGGCGGCGGCGGGAACGGCGGCGGCGGGGACGACGAGCCGCCCCCGCCTCCGGTGGCGAACCTCTTCACGCCGAGCGAGGACCGCATCGGGATCTCGGACACCCAGATCACGATGTGCGGGCACGCGGCCCTGACGTACGCCGCCGCGTTCGCCACCAGGCCCGAGGACCACAACGTCTACAGGGAGATGGTCAACGAGCAGGGCATCTACGGCCGTCGGGTCGTGATGTCCTACGAGGACGACGCGTACGACCCGACGACCGCGCGCCAGGCCGCCGAAGCGTGCCTCCAGAAGGATCCCTTCATCCTGGTCGGCGGGATCGGCTTCGACCAGATCCCGGCCGTGCGGGCCTTCGCGGAGGAGAAGCACGTCCTGTACATCCATCACATGGCGCGACAGGACTACTCCAGGCGCTACAGCTTCAGCGCCCTGCCCACCGTCGAGCAGGCCGGCAAGCTGGCCGCGCAGTGGATCGCAACACAGCACCGGGGCAAGGCCGTCGGCGCGCTGTACCGCAACAGCGAGAACTGGGATCCTGGCTACTCGGCCTTCGTCGGGGAGCTGGACCGGCTGAACGTCGAGTTCGTCGGCGGGGTGCCGGTCCAGAGCGACCAGCGCACGTACTCGACGCAGCTGAACACCCTGCGAGGCGACGGCGCCGAGGTCCTGTTCGCCTGGGAGAACGCGCTGAACGTCACCAACATGGTCACCCAGGCCAAGGGCCAGGGCTGGAGCCCGCAGTGGGTCGTGTTCCCCTTCAACCTCGAGACCGACACGCTCCAGGGTCAGGCGCTCAACCCGCCGCTCGAGGGCATCGCGGCGTGGTCCGCGTACTCGCCCGGCGACTACAGCGGTCCGTTCGCCGAGTACGCCGACGAGATCCGCCGCTTCGAGGCCGCGTACCGCAAGTACCGGCCCAACGTCCGGGACCTGACCGACCTGCACTGGCAGGTGTGGCTCGCGTGGAAGACGGTCCACCAGCTGTACGTGACCTGCGGCAGCGACTGCACGCGCAACAAGATCGTCGGCATGCTCCTGTCCCGGAAGTTCGGCTACGACGAGACCGCGCCGGACTGTCCGAGGGATTTCACGCGCAACGGCCACGTCGGCGGGTTCTCGATGTCGTTCTACAAGGCGTACAACGGTCCGAACGGCGCGGCGTGGCGCCACGTCCCCGGCTACCACTGCCGGGAATCCCTCGTCTAGCAGGAGGCGCTCCATGGCGATGATGGACGTCCCTCTCGGCACCTGGTTGCTGTTCGCCAACGTCGAGCGCCACTTCTCCGCCACCGAGGTCGTCACGCGCCTGCCCTCGAAAGACCTCCACCGCTACACGCTGGGCGAGTTCGCACGGCGCTCGCAGCGGCTGATGCACGCGCTGGACCGGCTGGGGCTGGACCGGGGGGAGCGCGTGGCCACCCTCGGGTGGAACACGTACCGCCACCTGGAGGCCTACTTCGCGGTCCCGAACACCGAGCGGGTGCTGCACACGCTGAACCTGCGCCTGTCGCCCGAGGACCTCGCGTACATCATCGGCCACGCCGACGACCGGGCGATCCTGGTCGACCCCGACCTCGTGCCGCTCCTCGAGAAGATCGGCCCGGAGGCCCTGGCCAAGGTGCGGCACCTCGTGGTGATGGCCGACGAGGTTCCCTCGGACACCTCGCTCGAGGGGCTCGTCGCCTACGAGGACCTGATCGCCGACGAGCCCGAGTCGTACCCGCGGCGCGAGATCGACGAGCGGACCCCGTGCGGCATCTGCTACACGTCGGGTACGACCGGACGCCCCAAGGGCGCTGTCTACACCCACCGCTCCACGTTCCTGCACTCGCTCGCCGCGCTCACCACGGCGGGCATGGGGTTCGGACCGGGCGACGCGGTGCTGCCGGTCGTGCCGATGTTCCACGCCAACGCGTGGGGGGTCCCGCACGCCGCGGTTGCCACGGGGGCGAAGCTCGTGCTGTCCGGGCCCCACCTGGACCCGGCGAGCCTGGTGGACCTCATGGCGCGCGAGCGGGTCACGGTGGCGGCGGGCGTCCCCACGATCTGGCTCGGCGTGGGGGAGGAGCTGGCCGCGACGGGAACCCGGCTGCCGCACCTGCGCCACGTGGCGTGCGGCGGCTCGCAGCCCCCCCGGGCCCTGATCGAGCGGTACCTGAACGAGTTCGGCATCCCGATCATCCAGGCATGGGGCATGACCGAGACGAGTCCGCTGGCCTCGATGGCCTGGCCCCAGGAGCGGATGCGCGACTGGGAGCCGGGGCGGGTCACCGACGCGGCGCGGACGAAGGCGGGCCTGCCCATCGCCGGCGTCGAGATCACGATCCGCGACGACGACGGCAACGAGGTCCCCGCCGACGGCACGTCGATGGGCGAGCTCCTGGTGCGGGGCCCGTGGGTGATCGACGAATACCTGTACGGCGAGGGAACCGACCGGTTCACCGACGACGGCTGGTTCCGTACCGGCGACGTGGCGATCGGCTCGCCGGATGGCTACTTCGTGATCGCCGACCGGTCGAAGGACCTGATCAAGTCGGGCGGCGAGTGGATCTCGAGCGTCGACATGGAGGCCGCGATCATGGCCATGCCCGACGTGGCCGAGGCCGCCGTCGTCGCGATCCCGGACCCGAAGTGGCAGGAGCGCCCGCTGGCCTGCGTCGTCCCGCGCGAGGGCGCGGCTGTCACCCTCGAGGACGTCTGCGCGCATCTCGCCGCTTCCGGGTTCGCGAAGTGGCAGCTCCCCGACCGCATCGAGCTGATCGACGCCGTCCCGAAGACCACCGTCGGGAAGTTCGACAAGAAGGTCCTCCGCGCGCGGTTCGGGGAGGGGTCGTGAGGCGGAGCGCCAGCGCCCTGCTGGGTCTCGCCCTGGCCGGGCTGCTCGTGATGCCCACCGCGGCGGGCGCGGCGCCGTCCCAGCCGAGGGGCACGACAGCCCGGTACACGTACGCGAACGACCTCGGGACGCGGGACTACCTGCTGCACGTCCCCCGCCGATACCGGTCACGGCCGGTGCCGCTGCTGGTGTACCTGCACGGGTGTACGCAGACGGCGGAGATCGCGCGGGTCCAGACCCACTTGGACGACTTCGCGGACCGCAAGAACTTCCTGGTCGCGTTCCCCGAGCAGGCCTCGAACGAGAACAGCGGGAACTGCTGGAACAGGTTCCTGCCGGACAGCTGGGAACGCGGTGGAGAGGAGCCCTCGATCATCGCGGGGATCACCCGCGAGGTGATGGCCCGGTTCAAGGTGGACCCGCGGCGGGTGTACGTCGCAGGCGTCTCGGCGGGCGGCGCGATGACCGCGGTGATGGGCGCGACCTACCCGGACCTGTACGCGGCGATCTCCGCGCACGCCGGGTGCGAGTACCGGGGCGCCCCGTGCATCGCTACCCCGGTGGCGCCGCCTCCCGACGTGAACGGGGAGCTCGCGTACGGGGCGATGGGCGCGTTCGAGCGGCCGGTCCCGCTGATGGCGGTCGTCGGAGACGCCGACCAGGTCGCGCCTCCCCAGAACACCGACGCCCTGGTTCACCAGTACCTGTGGACGAACGATTGGGCCGACGACGGGGCGGACAACGGTTCGGTGTCGCAGGTACCGGCTCGCTCCCAGCGCTTCGCGCCGGCCGGACGCCGCCCGTACGACGTGGACTACTACGTGGACGCGAAGGGGTGCGCCCTGGAGGAACACTGGGTCATCGAGGGGATGAACCACGCGTACTCCGGTGGGGATCCCTCGACGATGTACAGCGACCCGACCGGACCCGAGGTGACCGGGCCGATGTGGGCGTTCCTCCTCGCCCATCCCATGCCGGTGCCCGGCAAGACGGTGTGCCCCCGATGACGGCCGTCCCGATGCCCGAGCGGGGGCGGGTGGCCGGCGACGGCGTCGAGCTGTCCTACGGGATGTGGCCCGGCGAGGGCGCGCCGATCGTGGCGATCCACGGACAGACCGCCAGCCACATGAACTTCGCCGGGATCGCGGACCGCCTCGCCGGTCGCCGGCCGGTCTTCGCGCCCGACATGCGGGGGCGGGGCGACTCCGACAAGCCCGGGGACGGATACGGCTTCCCGACGTACGCGCGGGACATCGCCGCGGCGATGGACGCGCTCGAGCTGGGCCCGACCGTCGTCATCGGCCACTCTATGGGCGCCTGGATCGCCGCCGAGCTCGCCGCGTC
>JBBDTT010000058.1:0-9680 GCA_040904285.1 Actinomycetota bacterium | reverse complement strand
CGCCATGCACGACCTGGCCGAGCGCCGGGCCCGAGGGGAGGCGCCCGACACCCTCGTGCTGCTCGAGCACCCCCCGACGTACACGGCCGGGAGGCGGGCCCACCCCGCGCACCTGCTGCTGGCCGAGCAGGAGATCCGGCGCTCGGGGGCCGAGCTCCACTTCGTCGACCGGGGCGGGAGCGTGACCTTCCACGGGCCCGGCCAGCTGGTCGGCTACCCGGTGCTGCACCTCGGACGCGCGCCCGACGTGATCGCCCACCTGCGCGCGCTCGAGGAGGTCGCGATCCGCGCGGCCGCCGATCTCGGCGTCGAGCTGCACCGCGACCCCGAGCACACCGGTGTGTGGTCGGGTGAACGCAAGGTCTGCGCGATCGGGGTCCGGGTGCAGCGCGGCGTGGCCCTCCACGGGTTCGCGATCAACTGCAACACCGAGCTCCGCTGGTTCGACGCGATCGTCCCGTGCGGGCTGTCGGATCGCTCCGTGGGCACCCTGTCCGACCTGGCCGGACGTCCCGTCTCGGTCGAGGAGGTTCGCCCGCTGGTCGAGCGCCGCTTCGCGGAGGTCTTCGGCCGCCGTCTGGTGCCGGCCTCCCCCGAGATCGCCGCCGGGTGGCCGGCCTCGCTCCTCGCCGCCTCCGCGTGAGGGCAGGTCCGCCCAGGCCGAACGTCGAAGCGCCCATCCACGGAACTGAACCCCCCGACCGACGACGCCGTCCGAGGAGGATCCATGCACACCCGCCGCTCTCTGATCGTCGCGCTGCTCGCCCTGTCCCTGGCCGTGTCCTGGATCGTCCCCGCGTCGGGGCATCCCGCGGCGAGGGAGGCCTCATTGCCCGCCGCCTTCGATCCGGACCTGCTGTCCTCGAAGGCCTCCGGCCGGGCCATCGTCGGGTTCCGCCACGACCTGGGGGCCGACACGATGCGGCTCCTGGCACGGGCGGGGATCACCCACGCCGTGCGCCTCGACTCCATCGACGCCGTGGGGGTTCTCGGGCCGACCTCGGCGTACGCGGCGATCGCCCGCTGGGACGACGTCCGTTTCGTCGACGCCGACACCCCGATCCGGGGCCACAACTACGGCGCGAAGCAGGACACGAAGGTCACGCAGGTCCGGTCGGGCGCGAAGCCCCTGAAGCGGCCCTACACGGGAGCCGGAGTCACGGTCGCCGTCGTGGACACCGGGATCGAAACGCTGCATCCCGATCTGGCCGACCGCGTGGTGAAGCACGTGAACTTCGAGCCGTCGTGGTTCATGGACATGATCAACGACGGGGTCTACTCCGATCAGCTGAGCGAAGCCACCGGCAACCCGATCGATTCCTACGGACACGGCACCCACGTGGCCGGGATCGTCGCCGGCACCGGCGAGTCGGCGGCCGGCGGGATCGACTACAGCGGCGTGGCCCCCGGAGCGAGCCTGGTCAACCTCAAGATCGCCGACGTCTGGGAAGGCGCGGACTGCAGCGTGCCGTGCGACTTCGGCTGGGAGATCAATGCCCTCGTGGCGTTCGAATGGATGATCGAGCACCGCCACGACCCGGAGTTCCCCGGCGGGATCCGTATCTCGACCAACTCGTGGGGCATCTACGAGGTGGACTCCGAGGTGGAGCCGATCGTGCTCATCGCGCGAGAGGCGGCCCGCGCCGGGATCGCGGTCGTCTTCTCCGCCGGGAACGCGGGTCCCGACGAGTACACCGTGGGTCCGGGCCCCGAGGCGCTCCCCCAGGTGATCGCGGTCGGCGCCTCGTGCAAGCTCGAGGTGTGCCCGGAGGGCGAGATCGCGGAGTTCTCCAGCCGCGGGCCCCAGCTGGACGTGGTCGCGCCCGGTATGGCCATCTGGTCGGCCCGCGCGAACCTGGGCGTCCTCGGGCCGCTCGGACTCGCGATCGGCGCCACCCTCGACGGCCCGGCGCCGCCCGGTGAGGACGACCCGCCCGCCATGCTGAACAACAGCGCCTTCTATATCCCCCTTGACGGGACCTCGATGGCCGCGCCGCACGTGGCCGGGATCATCGCGCTCATGCTCGAGGCGAACGCGAAGCTCACGCCGGCGCAGGTCCAGCGGATCCTCAAGTCGACTGCGACGGACCGTGGGAAGCGCGGCTTCGACACCACCTGGGGCGCTGGCCTGGTCAACGCCCACAAGGCCGTGATCGCGGCGATCGCCGCCGCCAGGCCGAAGGCCAAGCGGTAAGGCTCAGAACAGGGCGTTCGACAGCCGCCGGCGGTACTCCCGGGTCGCGGGATCGTCGTCGCCCAGGACCTCGAACGCCGCGAGCATGAGGTCCCGGACCGACTCGTCCTGCGGCGCGGTCAGCATCAGGCGCTCGAGGCCCGCCTCGGGCACGCCCTCCGCGATCTCGGGAAGCTCGGCCTCGACCCGGTCGATGGCCGCCCGCAGCCGGTCGGCCGCGAAGTCCCCGTCGAGCGGCACGAGCAGCTCGCGGGCCTCCGCGTACCGGCCCTTGGCCGCAGCGATGCGGGCCTGCTCGAGGTTGCCGGCCTCGGGCGGGGGCACGAGACCCTCGAGCCACCGGACGATGTCCTCCTCCGGGATCGCCCCCACGAACTCGTCCACGACCTGGCCGTCGACGAACGCCTTGACCGCGGGGATCGACTGGATCCGGAAGGCGTTGGACGCCTCCGGGTTGGCGTCCACGTCCAGCTTGGCGAGCTTCCACCCCGCGTCGGGTGCGCCGGCCAGGCGCTCGAGCACCGGGCCGATCACGCGGCAGGGCTGGCACCACGCCGCCCAGAAGTCGACGACGACAGGCTGCTGTTTCGAGGCCTCCACGACCTCGGTCCCGAAGGTCTGGTCGGTGACGTCCACGTAGGCGCTCATCTCGTCGAGAAGGCTACCCAACCCGGAGGGAATCGAGTCCCACTCAGGTAGCGGGGGGGGCCTGCGCGATGAGACCCTCGACCCGGCGGCGGAGCTCCGCCGTCAGCTCCGGCGCCCGCTCGGCCCGGCGGCGTGGGTCGGGCTCGGCCTCGACGGCGATGGCCTCCGCGAACCCCACGGTGACGTTGGTGCGCCTCGGGATCTTGCTCCCGCGCGGTAGCGACTCGGCCGCTCCGCTGATCGCGGCCGGCACCAACGAGGCCCCTCGGGCGAGGGCCAGCCAGGCCGCTCCCGGCAGGAACGGGAGGAGCTCCTCCGGGCTCCGGGTCCCCTCGGGGAACATGCCCAGGACCCGGCCCGCCTCCAGCACCGCGAGCCCGGTGTCGACCGCCCGGAGGTCGTTCACGCCCCGGCGAACCGGAAAGCCTCCGAGGGCGTGGAAGATCGGTCGGCCCACGCCCTTGAACAGCTCCACCTTGGCCATGAACCAGATCGGCCGCGGCGCGGCCATGCTCAGGAACGGGATGTCCAGCAGGCTGTTGTGGTTCGCGCAGACGATCGCGGCGCCGCGCCTCGGGATGTGCTCGCGGCCGGAGATCCGCACCCGGTAGAACCGCATCAGGATCGGACCGAGGGCGCGTTCCGCGAGCGCCTGCCGGCGGCCGATCCCTGGAGGGATCCGCGCGCTCCGGCCCCCGCCGCTCAGCCGGCCGACGGCATCGGCGACGTCGCGCGGGGTGCGCAGGGCCTCGATGTCGGCCTCCCCCAGGCCGACGCCGAACGCGTCCTCCACCGCGAGGGCCAGCTCCGCGTAGCCCAGTGAATCGAGGCCGGCATCCGCCAGGGCGACGTCGGGCGCCACCGGGACTCCCGCGATCGTCTCGGCCAGGGCACGGACCCGCACCAGCACGTCTCCGCGCGTCTCGGCCTGCATGGCCGCGAATGCTACCCGCGCGTCGCGGCGGGAGGCCCGGGAGCCGCTGCTAGAATCCCCGCGAATCCACCCAGAGCCGGGAGGGAACGCCGTGGCGACACGCGTGAAGGAATCAGCACAGCCGCGTCACACGGCGCTCGGGCTCACCGACGACGACCTCATGACCATGTACCGCACCATGGTCACCGCCCGGTTGTGCGACGAGGCCCAGTTCAGGCTCAACCGCCAGGGCAAGGCCCCCTTCGTCGTCCCGGTCAGCGGACACGAAGGCGCCCAGGTCGCGACGGCCTGGCCGATGGTCCGGGGCAAGGACATCTTCGTCCCCTACTACCGGGACATGGCGATCTGCCTGGTCGCCGGGATAACCCCCAAGGACGTCTTCCTGGGCGTGTTCGGCAAGGCCGACGACCCCTCGAGCGGCGGCCGGCAGATGCCGGCGCACTGGGGCTCGCGCCGCCTGGGGATCATCACCGGCTCGTCCCCCATCGCCACCCAGGTCCTGCACGCCGCCGGCGTGGGGTACGCCGCCAAGTACCGCGGCGAGGACTCGGTGGTGGGCTGCTGGTTCGGCGACGGCGCGACCAGCGAGGGCGACTGGCACGAGGCCCTCAACTTCGCCGGCATCCACAAGCTCCCGGTGGTGTTCGTGTGCGAGAACAACCGCTACGCGATCTCGGTCCCGCTGGCGAAGCAGATGGCGGTCAAGGACGTCGCCGTCCGGGCCGAGGGGTATGGCTTCGAGGGCGTCGTCGTCGACGGGAACGACGTGCTGGCGTCCTACGAGGCGATGTCGGCCGCGGTCGAGCGAGCCCGGGCCGGCGGCGGCCCGACCTTCATAGAGGCCAAGACGTACCGCTTCCATCCCCACACCTCGGACGACGACGACCGGACCTACCGCGCCCGCGAGGAGGTCGACGAGGCCCGCAAGAACGACCCGATCCTGGTGTTCGGCCGCTACCTGATCGACCAGCAGCTCCTGCGCGAGGAGCAGGTCGAGGAGATCAAGGTCGAGCTCAAGGCCGAGGTGGACGCGGCGGTCGAGGAAGCATGGAGCGCGGCCGACCCCGACCCCGAGACCGCCCTGCGGTACGTGTTCGCCGAGCCGGAGGACGACGCGTGACCGAGAAGAACGTCGTGGCGACGATCCACGACACGCTCTGGGACGAGATGCAGAACGACGACCGTGTCCTGATCCTCGGCGAGGACGTGGGCGCGCGCGGCGGGGTGTTCCGGGTCACCCAGGGCTTCATGGAGGAGTTCGGCGAGCAGCGGGTGATCGACACGCCGCTGGCCGAATCGCTCATCGTGGGCGTCGCGATCGGGATGGCCCTGCACGGGCTGCTCCCCATCGCGGAGATCCAGTTCGCGGACTTCATCCATCCCGCGTTCGACCAGATCGTCTCCGAGGCCGCCCGGATCCGATACCGGTCCAACGACGACTTCGGCTGTCCCCTGGTGATCCGCGCGCCGTGGGGCGGCGGCGTGCACGGGGCGCTGTATCACTCGCAGTCGATCGAGGCGTTCTACGGCCACGTCCCGGGGTTGAAGGTGGTCGTTCCCTCGACGCCGTACGACGCGAAGGGCCTGCTCCGCGCGGCCATCCGCGACCCCGATCCCGTCCTGTTCCTGGAACACAAGAAGACGTACCGCCTGATCAAGGGTGACGTCCCGGACGAGGACTACACGGTGCCGATCGGGGTGGCCGACGTGAAGCGGGAGGGCACCGACCTCACCTGCGTCGCGTACGGGCTGATGCTGCACGTGTGCCTGGAGGCCGCCGCGAAGCTGCAGGAGGATCAGGGCATCTCGGTCGAGGTCGTCGACGTGCGCACGATCGCGCCCCTCGACAAGCAGACGATCCTGGAGTCCGTGGGCAAGACCGGCAAGGCGATGGTCGTCTACGAGGACAACAGGACCTACGGGGTCGGCGCGGAGATCATCGCCACGATCGCCGAGGAAGCGATGTTCGACCTCGACGGACCGCTGGTGCGCATCGGCGGCCCCGACATCCCGGCGATGCCGTTCGCCGCGCCCCTCGAGCACTTCTTCCTCCCCGACGCCCAGAAGGTCGGCGCGGCCATGCGGGAGCTCGCCGAGTTCTGAGCGCTGCCCGAGATGGGCACGTCCCTCCTCTGCGGCCGGCCTACACTCGGCCCGTGGGCGCGCGCGATCACAATCCTCACGGCCGGCGCCTGTACCTGCCGATCGTCTCGACCGGACCCGGCACGTCGAACGGGCCCTCGCCCGACGCCGTTCCCGCCGGGCGGCGGCCGCCCTGGCTGAAGGTCAAGCTCCAGACCGGCCCCAACTACCGCGAGCTCAAGGGGCTCATGCGCGAGCAGGGGCTGCACACCGTATGCGAGGAGGCCGGCTGCCCCAACATCTACGAGTGCTGGGAGGAGCGCGAGGCGACCTTCCTGATCCTCGGAGACAAGTGCACCCGGCGATGCGGGTTCTGCGACGTCATGACCGCGAAGCCCGAGCCCGCCGACGAGGACGAGCCGGCCCGGATCGCCGAGGCCGTCCGGACGATGGGCCTGCGGTACGTGGTCCTCACCGGGGTGGCCCGAGACGACCTGCCCGACGGCGGGGCGCGTCTTTGGGCGGCGGCCGTTCTCGCCGTCCGGGAGGCCGTCCCCGGCATCAAGGTCGAGGTCCTCCCCAGCGACTTCTCGGGCGGCGAGGACGACATCTCCACGGTGATCGAAGCGGGACCCGATGTGTTCGCCCACAACCTGGAGACCATCCGCCGCCTCCACGGCAAGATCCGTCCGGCGTTCGGCTACGACCGCTCGCTCGAGGTCCTGCGGATCGCCAAGCGCCTCCGGGCCGGACAGGTCACCAAGTCCAACCTGATCCTGGGGATGGGCGAGCGCCCCGACGAGGTCCCCGATGCCATGCGCGACATCGCCGGCACGGGGTGCGACCTGCTCACGATCGGGCAGTACCTCCAGCCGACGAAGCACCACCTCCCCGTCGACCGCTGGGTTACGCCCGAGGAGTTCGCGGACCACGCCGCGTTCGGCATGCGGGAGCTGGGATTCGCCCACGTCGAGGCCGGGCCCCTGGTTCGCTCGAGCTACCACGCGGGCCAACAGCTGACCCGGGCCACGGAGCGACTCCCCGCCGCTCCCTGAGCGGTCCCCCCAGTCGGCGCCGGTCAGCCCCGGCTTCGGCCCTTGGGACGGAACCCCCCGCCCAGGTCCGACTCCGAGAACATCCCCAGCGCCTCTCCGGTCGTCGCGTAGCGGTACAGCGCCGCGTTGAAGATCCCCGACATCGCCCCGCCGGCCGCGATCAGCAGGCCGACCGCCACGACGGCGACGGGGATGCCGACGATCGGCATCGCCGCGATGAGCACCCCCGCGACGGCGAAGACCGGGATCGCGATGAGGAAGATCGCCAGCCCGATCGAGGCGTTGCCGACGAACTGTTCGCCCCACCGCTCCTTGAAGATGCGGCCGGAGCGCTTCACGGACTCGATGACGCCCACCGGCTCGTAGAGCAGCACGGGCACGACGAAGAAGGTCACGGCCGCCCAGGCGGCGCCGATGATCGTGATGACGATCCGTCCCACGAAGCCGAACCGCTCCTCCAGGGAGCGCAGGATGATGCCGACCGTGGCGGAGACGGCGGCCCAGCCGGCGATCTTGCCGCGCTTCGACCACGCGAGCGACAGCCCGTCCTTGAGCGTCGGGTCGCCGCCCTGCAGCCGGATGGTCGCCGCTCCCACGATGGCCGCGTTGAAGAAGATGCCCACGAAGTACGCCAGGAAGTAGAAGGTCCCGGTCAGCGCGTACTCGAGCGGCCCGGCGCCCGCGGCTCCGTCCTCGGTGACCCGGTCGAACGATCCGAGTCCCCAGCCCGCGCCGGCGATCAGGAGGGCGACGACGAGGATCCCGAGGAAGGACAGGACCGGCAGCACGAGTAGCTCCCGGTCGGCCTTGAGGACTGCCCAGCTCGCTCCCAGGAGCCGGAAGCCACGGCGGATGCGTTCCATCTCTCGAACCTCCTTCGGGGCGCGGCTCGATCGCCGCGGTGCTCTCCAGGGTACGACGGAAAGAGGGTGGAGGAGCCGGCCTGTAAGCCGGATTCTGTCCCTCACCCTCGCGGGCGAGGCGGCGACCATCCCTCTGGGGGCCTCGTCTCCGCGACCCTCGGTGCGGCCTACCCGGGACCATCGGACGGGCCGTCCGGTCCCTGTCTGGCCTTGCTCCCGGTGGGGTTTGCCGAGCCGCGAGGGTCGCCCCTCGCGCTGGTGAGCTCTTACCTCACCGTTTCACCCTTGCCTGTGCTCTCGGCGGCGAGCCGTCATCGAGCCATCGGCGGTCTGTTCTCTGTGGCACTTTCCACGGGTTGCCCCGCCTGGGTGTTACCCAGCACCGCGCCCTGCGGAGTCCGGACTTTCCTCGATCCCGAACCGGGACCGCGGCCGCCCGGCCGGCTCCTCCGAATCCGAGTATAGGCGCCGTTCGTATTGACACCAGTGACGTCTCGGCCCGCGAACGGAGGTATCCCCGTGAGACGATCGGTCCCCTCCCTCCTACTGTTGGTCCTCGTCCTGCTGCTTGCCCCTCACGCCTCCGCGCAGAGCGCCGCAGCGGTCTCGATCCAGGACAACGCGTACTCCCCTGCGACGGTCACCGTCGACGTGGGCGGTACCGTGACGTGGACGCACTCCGGCCAGAATCCCCACTCGGTCACGGCCGACGATGGGTCGTTCGACTCCAGCCCGAACTGCTCGACAACCGACTTCGGGAGCTGCATGGAAGGCGGTGACACGTTCTCTCACACCTTCCCGGCGGCCGGCACGTTCGCCTACTACTGCCGGATCCACGGTGGCCCGGGCGGATCGGGGATGTCGGGGACCGTGACCGTCGAGGCGGCGCCGACCACGCCCGCCCCCACGACGACCGCGCCCGGGGGGACGCCGACCGTGACCCCCCTGCCCCACACCGGTCCCACCGGAGGGCCGCCGGTGTTGGGGCTCGTCCTGGCCGCCGCGGCCACCGCCCTGGCCCTGGCAACAAGGAGGCGCTCCACTCGGCAGGGTGAAGAAGCGTGACCGTGACGTTCGTCGCTGTCTAGACGAACGTCGGGTTCGGATCCGGCGGGCGCCAGTCGCGGCCCTCGCCGGCGAGCCACTCGTCGACGCCACGGTTCGCCAGGGCGTCGGCCTCGGCGTTGAACGCCCGGGGGACGTGTTCCAGCTTTCGCTCCGCGAATCCCGCCAGTAGCTCCCGCGCTTCCCGATGCAGTCGCTGGAGGGTGGGGTTCTTGATCCTCCACCGGCCGGCGAGCTGTTCGATCAACAGCTTGCTGTCGGCGCGGAGGGTGACGGCGTGGGCCCCGAGCGCGCGAGCCCGCCGGAGGCCTTCGATGGCCGCTCGATACTCCGCCACGTTGTTCGTCGCGATACCGATGCCCTCCGAGATCTCGGCCAGCACCTCGCCGTCGACGGACGTGACCACGGCGCCGATGCCGGCGGGACCCGGGTTGCTCCGGGACGCGCCGTCGGAGTGGACGACTACGCGAAGACGAGGATCCGTCGGCAGTTCGGACACCGCCTGATGCCCTCATCGGACTTGACCTGCTCGTACTCCAGGGGCGAGAGCTCCTGGTGACAGGCCATGCACACCCGGTCCACGACGGCGGCGGCGCCGACCCCCTTCTTGGACGTTCGAAGCTCCTCGTAGAGCTCGAGGGTCTCCTCATCGACCGCCGCGGTCGCGTCCGTGCGCTCCTGCCTGCGGGACTCCAGGGTATGTCCGATCTCCTCGAGCTCCACCTCGCTGGAGCCGCGCAGATCGCTCAGCCGGTCCCGCGCCTCGGTGAGCTCGCCCTCGAGGGGGCCGATGCGCGCCTCCAGCTCCTCGCGCCGCTCCATCTGGCCGAGCAGGTCGT
>JBBDTT010000057.1:0-9820 GCA_040904285.1 Actinomycetota bacterium | reverse complement strand
TAGGTGTACCCGCCGCCCCCGTGCACGTAGACCGACAGGCCTCCGAGGGAGTTCGAGGCGTTGGAGACCGTGCCGTCGAACGTGGCCCGGATGGGCGTGCCGTACGGGGCGAAGATGTCGTTGCCCTGGTGGGTCCGTCCCCCCGAGCGAGGCGCGCCGTAGTCGTTCGAGAACGAGTTCGGGGCGTCCACCGGACAGTACTTGAAGACGCCCGATCCCACGATCGGCGCACCGCCCTCGGCCAGCTCGCGAGCCCGCCGGATGGCCTCGAGCTCGGCCTTGAACCTCTTCGAGAGGGTCGCGACCAGGCCGGCGGCCTCCTGCCGGCGGGCGGCCAGCTGCTGCTCGATGCGGAGCATCTCCGAGAGCTTGGCGGTCTGGGCGCCCAGGTTGGCTTCCTGTTGCTTTCGCTGCGCCTCGAGCTCGGCCTGGATCGCCTCGAGGTCGGCCTTGCGACCCTCGAGGGCGACCCGCTCGGTCTCGATGTCCGTGGCCAGGTCGGCGTCGGACTGCTGCACGGACTCGTAGAGGGCCAGGCGATCGGAGAGGTCGCCGAACGATGACGAGCCGAAGATCACCTCGAAGATCCCGCCGGGGCCCTGGATGTACGCGTGCCGAGCCCGCTGGGCGAGCCGCTCGCGCAGGACCTCGATCCGGTGTTCCTTGCGTCGGATCCCGGCCAGGGTCTCCTCGATCCGAAACTCGGTCTCCTCGATCGCGTTGGTGGTCTGGGCGATCTGTCCGGCGATCGCGTCCACCTCGGCCTGGAGGCCGTCGCGGCGGGCCTGCGCGGCGTCGATCTCGGCCTCGAGCTGGGTCAGCCGCTGCTTGGCCGCGGCGAGCTCGGACTTGGTGTCGGCCCACACGGGGACAGCCGCGAACAGGGCAAGCAGGACGACGACCGCGGTCGTCGCCGAGGCGGTGCGTCTGCGAGGACGCACGAGGGAAGCTCGGCTGATGGGCGTCACAGCGAGCCCCTTTCTACGAGACGCATGTTGCAACTGTCAACCTGACTTCCCAGAGTGACGCACGTAAACGGTCCGATCAACGACCGGGACCCGCCCACCCTACCCCGGCCGACAACCAAACCAGGCACATCCGGGGGCCGCTCGATCAGCGCGGGTGCGGCCGTGCCGTCTAGAGGTCGGTGCCGGGGAGCCCGAGGTCGCGGGCGATCAGGAGCCGCTGGATCTCGCTGGTGCCCTCCCCGATCTCCAGGACCTTGGCGTCGCGGTAGTAGCGGGCGACCGGCGACTCCTCGATGTACCCGTAGCCCCCGAAGACCTGGACCGCGTCGCGGGCGGCCGTGACGGCGATCTCGGTGGCGTAGAGCTTGGCGATCGAGGCCTCGGCCTTGAACGGCCGGCCCTCCATCTGCAGCCACGCCGCCCGGTAGACCGCGAGGCGGGCCAGCTCGACCGCCACGCGCATGTCCGCGATCTTGAACTGCAGGCCCTGGAACGCCCCGATCGGCTTGCCGAAGGCGTGGCGCTCCTTGGCGTACGCGACGCTGTGGTCGAGGCAGCCCTGGGCGAGCCCGACGGCCAGGGCGGCGATCGCGACCCGTCCGTCGTCGAGGGTCTGGAGGAACTGCTTGTAGCCCGCCCCCTGCTCCCCCAGGAGTGCGTCCTGAGGGACGCGCACGTCCGAGAAGGACAGCTCGTGGGTGTCCGAGGCGTGCCAGCCGATCTTGCGGTACGACTTCGAGACCCGGAACCCCGGCGTGTCGGTCGGCACGATGATCGTGGAGATCTCCTTGGCGTCCCCGTTCCTGCCGGTGACGGCGGTGACCGTGCACACCGCGCTGATCGGCGTCCCCGAGTTGGTGATGAACGCCTTCGAGCCGTTGATCACCCAATCGCCGCCCTCGAGGACCGCGGTGGTCTTCGTGGACCCGGCGTCGGAGCCGCCGTCGGGCTCGGTGAGGCCGAACGACCCGAGGATCTCTCCCCGGCACATCGGCGGAAGCCACCGCTCCTTCTGGGCCTGGGTCCCGAACCGGTAGATCGGGTTCGCGCCCAGTCCTGTAGCGGCCTCGAGCGTGATCGCGATGCTCGAGTCGACCCGTGCGAGCTCCTCGATCGCGAGGCACAGGGTCAGGAAATCGGCCCCCTGCCCGCCGTATTCCTCGGGGAACGGAAGGCCGAACAGGCCGAGCTCGCCCATCTGCTTGACGAGGTCCATCGGGAGCTCGGCGCGCTCGTCCATCTCCTCGGCGCGCGGGGCGACGACCTCCTCGGCGAACTCGCGTACGACCCGGCGGAACTGCTCCTGCTCGGGCGTGAGGCCGAAGACCATCCCCCCGGGCGTCACCCGGCGTAATCACGAGGGGCCGGCCCCCGCGAGCCGGCCCTTCGTCGTCTTCGAGACTACCCGTTCAGACGAACCCTTACCCGGACCCGCTCGCCGGGACCCGGGCGGCGACGGGGTCGGGGGCGACGACCCAGCCGGCGCGCTCGAGCGTCTCCCGGGCCTCGCGGACCTTCGCCTCGCCTCCGACGGCCTCGGCGCCGAAGCGCTCGGCGGCTCGGACGAGGGAGGCCGCGTGCCGGTTGCGGTACGCGCTCCGCTCGAGGATCGCGAGGGCCTCGCGAGTGGCCTCGAGGGCCGCCTCCCGGTCGCCCTGATGAAGCGCGATGCTGGCCCGCGTCTCGAGCCACCCGGCGCGACCGGTGTCTCCCATGGTGATCAGGCGGTCGGCCCGGCCGAGGTGGTCCTCCGCCGCCCCCATGTCCCCCTCGAGCGCCGAGAGCAGGGCCAGCTCCTCGTGGATGTACCCGAGGTATCCGCGCTCGTCCAGGGCCTCCATGATCGCGAGCGAGGCCCGGTCGTCGCGGCGGGCCGCCTCGAGGTCCCCCAGGAGCCGGCGGATCTCTCCGCGATCGGCGAGTGAGGCCCCCTGCTCCCACCGTGCGCCGAGCTCCTCGAAGGTGGCGGCGGCGCGGGAGAACATCGCCAGCGCGTCCGTGTAGCGGCCCATCCGCCGGTACGAGTTGCCGAGGAACTGCTGGGCGACGGCGATCGTGAACGGGTCCTTGGTCTCCTCCCCCAGGCGAAGGGCCTCCCCGGCGAGCGCCGCGGCCTCCTGCTCGTCGCCGCTGGCCGAGACGGCCGAACACAAGTTGCCCAGGGCGCGAGCCTCGGACCACCGGTCCCCGTGCTCCCGTGTGAGCTCGACCACGTCGCGCCACTCCTTCTCGGCCGACGCCGGATCCCCGCGCCACGAGTGGACCCAGGCCGCCATCAGGCGCACCCGCGCGGTCACGAAGGGGTCGTCCAGCTCCTCGGCCGCCTCCCGGGCCTCCGCGAACAGCCGCTCGGCGGCGTCGACGTCGCCGTCCACGTTCAGGACGATGTCGGCCAGGAACCGGCCCGCGTGCGCCCGCACCTTCGCCGCGTCCGGCGCCAGGTCCAGGGCCCGGCGGAGGTTGCCCCGCGCGGAGTCGTACTCGGCCAGCCAGTACTCCGACTCGCCGATGCCGCTGAGGAACCACGCCTCGCGCTCGCCCCACCCGGGCTTCGGGCCGGCCAGGCTGAGGGCCCGCTCGTACAGGTCGACCGAGGAGCGCAGCTCCATCCGCCGCCGCAATCGGTCGCCCGCGTCGCCCAGGGCCTCGACCGCCCGGTCGGCGAGGGTCCGGTCCTTGGGGTCGAGGTCCAGCGAGGCCCTCGCGGCGTGCTCGAGGTGGTACGCGACCACCTGCGGATAGCGCGTCTGCAGCCCCCGCGCGATCAGCTCGTCGGCAACGGCCTGGTGCAATCGGTGGCGCTCCCGCTTGGGGAGGCTGTCGTACGCCACGTCGCGGAGGACCTGGTGGCGGAACCGCCAGTGGTCGCGCTCGCCCTCGTCGCGGACCAGGACCTCCTCCCTCTCGAGCTCGGCGAGGGCCTCCTCGGTCACGTCCGTGAGCAGGGCCAGCTCGGAGGGGTCGACCGGGGGACGGAACACCGACATCTTCCGGGCGAGGTCGCGCGCCGGGGCGCTCAGGTGGTCCAGGCGCGAGGTGACCACGGCCTGCACGGTGAGCGGCACCAGCATCGACCGGCCGCCCTCGCGCTCCTCGTGCAGCAGCATGCCGGTGGTCTCGACGATGAAGAAGGGGTTGCCCCCGGCTCGATCGGCGATCTCGCGGACGGTGGCCTCCTGCAGGTCCTCGCCGCCCGACTCCCGGGCCAGGTCCTGGCTGGCCTCGGAGTCGAGGGGGTCCAGGTGCAGCGTGACGGCGTCGGCCCGGCCTCCCCCCCATCCCGGCCGATCCTCCAGGAGGTCCTCCCGCGCGACGCAGAGCACGAACAGGGGGACGCCCTTGACTCGCAGGACCGCCTGGTCGATCAGGTCGAGCATGGCCGGCTGCGCCGCGTGGAGGTCCTCGAAGACCAGGACGAGGGGGCCTCGCCGCCCCAGGCCCTCCAGCAGCCCGCGGAACCCGGACTGGACCTCCTGCTGCAGGAACCGGCGCTCGGTGTCCTCCTCGCCCACCCCCAGCGCGAGGGCCAGACGGCCCGCGACCTGGGCGGCCTCGTCGCGCACGCAGCATCCGTCCGCCATCTCCTCGAGGCGCTCCCGGATGACCTCGGGAGGATCCTCCTCGTGGATGCCGGCCTCGGCCCGGAGCATCTCCACCAGCGGCCAGAACGTGACCTCGCCGCCCCACGCCACGGCCCGTCCGATGAGGACCGTGACGTCCTCGCCCCGGCCCGCCACGAACTCCTGGACCAGCCGGCTCTTGCCGATGCCCGGCTCGCCCAGGAGCGTGAACAGGTGAGGACGTCTGGACCGGTGGGCCCGCCGGAAGGTCTCCTCGAGGAGCGCGAGCTCGGACCGGCGGCCGACGAGCGGGATCGTCCGCCGCGAGTGCCCGGCGGCCAGGCGAACCACGGGGAAGGCGGGAACCGTCCCGTCGAACCCGGCGGCCCGGACCTGGCGCGCCTCGGCGACCTCGACGGCGTCGCGGGTCAGCTGGTGGGCGGTCTCGGACAGCAGGACCTCGCCGGGTTCGGCGGCGTCCTGCAGCCGCGCCGCGAGGTTCACGGTCGAGCCGGTGGCGAGCAGCTGTCCGGCGGGGCCCTCACCGACCGCGACCGACCCGGACGCCACGCCGGCATGGACGTCCAGCTCGAAGGCCAGGCCCAGCTCGCCGGCCAGGCGCCGGGTCCGGTCCCGGATGGCGAGCGCCGCCCGGACGGCGCGGACCGCGTCGTCCTCGTGCACGGTGGGGAGACCGAACACGGCCATGACCGCGTCACCGATGAACTTCTCGGCCCGGCCGCGCAGGGAGGCGAGCTCGGCCGAGGCCACCTCGTAGAACGCGGCGATGACCTCGCGCGCCCGCTCGGGATCCAGGCGCTGGGCCAGCCCCGTGGAGTCCACCAGGTCGGCGAACACGACCGTCACGAGCTTGCGTTCCTCGGTGCCCACCGTGGCCGAGACCGCGCTGCCGCAGGCGGGACAGAACCGGGCCCCCTCCGGCAGGTCGTTCCCACACGCGGCACAAATGGACATGCCCCGATTATCCCAGGGGCTCGGAACGGCCTCGCGACTACTCCCGGGGCCAGTCCGCTACGAAGAGGACGACACCGGAAAGGGACCCATCCCCGCCACCTCTCCCACCAACCCAACGCCCATCCATCAGCTGGAATCCGATGATCAGGCACTCCGGCGGACCTGGGTTCTGGGTTGACACACCCGTGAGCTCGTTGCAATGAGGAGGGCCCCGGTACACGACGATGGGGCCTCCCCCCCCGGGAGCCCGCGTGATCAGCTCATCGGAGGTCAGCGCGATCACCTCATCGGCGAGGACCAGGAAGCT
This sequence comes from Actinomycetota bacterium, assembly GCA_040904285.1. Lineage (GTDB taxonomy): Bacteria > Actinomycetota > UBA4738 > UBA4738 > JBBDTT01 > JBBDTT01. Next base: position 4,010 of record JBBDTT010000057.1, on the reverse strand, counting down.
CCAGATCCCTGCCTGAGCCTCATCCGGACCGGCGGGAAGGTCGAATGTCCGCCCGGGTAGGGCCTGCCCCGAGGGCGGGAGCGGCACATCACGAGGCGCCGCGAAGACCAGGTCCACGGCCACGAACGAGTCGTACGGATCCACGACCGCTGCGCATCGAGCGATCTGGCGCCGGAGCTCCAGCCTGTCGCCGTCGATCCCCGGGATGGTGGCCTGAACATCCGTCTGGTCGTTGAAGAAGTTGATCGGCTCCTGATCCGGCGCCGGACCGGGCGCGACGAGCACGCCGTCGACGGGAACACCGTCCGCCCCCGGTCGGCATTGATCGAAGAGGCCTCCCGTATGGGCGAGTGCACGACCGACGGCATCCTCCGGGCTGGGAGCGATTCCATCGGCCACGACATCGATCTCGAGAGGAGGTACATCGATCCATCCGCCGGTCCCGAATTCCGGTCGACCTCCAGCGTTCGTCGTCACCAGCTGATAGCCACACGCCGGCTCGAGGCTGAGCCGCCCACCCCACCGGGTGACGAACCCCGATCGGAGCGCCCAACTCTCGCCCGGGCCGATGTCCGGCCATGAGCCTCCTCCGACCTCCGACCCACCGACCGCATCGCTGTTGCGGGCGACCACCTCTCGTCCGTCCTCCGTGGTGATTCGGATGGAGGGAAGGCCAAACCGTCCCTCGAGCGTCACCCGAATCGGCCGGATACCGAGGTTCTCGACGCTGAAGGTGAGCCAGGCCGATTCCCCCGGCGACACGCTGGGGGCGTCCATCCGAACGGTGCACCGGAGCGGCGGGTCGGCGATCACCGCGCTCGATTCGGGACCGAGCGGGAGCTGGGCTGGAGAGATCTCCTCGCGCAGCGACCGGAACAGCACGATCGAACTCGCGGTGACGACCGCGAAGGCGACCGCGACCGCCAGCACCCGCCCTCTCCATGGCTCGCGGCTGTGACGACCTGATTCCCGCCGACCAACCTCCTCCCAGAGATCGGGAGGATCGGCCTCGTCCAGGAACCGGAGTCGTCGCTTGAGCTCATTCATCGGTGATCTCCAGTCGCTCTCGCAGTCGCCGTCTGCCGGTGCTGAGGTGGACCCGAATCGCGGCAGGCGTCGAACCCACGATGGAGGCCACCTCCCGCACCGAGTACTCGATGTAGTCGTGCAGCACGATCGCGGCCCGCTGCCGGGGCGAGAGGGTCTTCAGGGCATCGACGATGTCTCGCACCGATTCGGGTCCTTCGTAAGTCTGCTCGGGCATCTCGCCACGCCGCCTCCGCTCCTTCATCTCGCCCGCTGCGAGCCGAAAGGCGGTTCGCCAGATCCACTTCGCCGGGTCCCGGATCGCGTCTCCACGCCTGAGCGCCTGGGCGAAGGCCTCCGCCACCGCATCGCTGGCGATGTCGGGATCTGCCGTGAACCCCAGGAGCGAGCGCCACAGACGCGGTGCTTCCTCCCGGTAGGTGCGTTCGAGCCCGGGGATTCCCGTCACGACGGCGTCCCGCACTCCCCTACAGGACCGGAAACAGCCCGATTCGTAAAGGGCCGGCCAGGAATCCTCTTATCGAGGAGCCGCCCTCGGGAGGTGGCTCCACAGGTCGTGTCCGACGAGCTCACGGGCGACCTCGGCCGCGGCCAGGAGGGCCCGCAGATCGAGGCCGGTCTCGATGCCCATGTCGGCCAGGAGGTGGGCGAAGTCCTCGGTGGCGAGGTTGCCGCCGGCGGCCGGCGCGAACGGCGAGCCGCCCAGCCCGCCGATCGAGACGTCGAACTCGGTGACCCCCTCCTGGAGCGCGACCACCGCGTTCGCCATCGCCGCCCCGCGCGTGTCGTGCAGGTGCAGGTTGAGGGAGTGGCCGGGGAGCCGCGCCCGGACGGCCTCGACGACAGCAACGATGCGCGGCGGGCTGGCCATCCCGGTGGTGTCGCCGAGCGAGAACGCCTCCACGCCCCCGTCGGCGAGCCTGGCCGCGACCTCGGCCACACGCTCCGGGGTCACGTCGCCCTCGTACGGGTCCCCGAACGCGCTCGAGATCGTGGCCTCGACGGGGAGCCCGGCTCCCCGGGCGACCTCCACGACGTCGACCACGTCCCGCACGGACTCCTCGACACTCTTGCCGACGTTCTTGCGGTTGTAGCCGTCGCTCGCGGCCAGGAAGCCCGTCAGGGCGTCGGCCCCCGCCCGGACCGCGGCCTCGGCGCCCCGGCGGTTGGGGACGAGCGCGGAGTACAGGATGCCCGGGCGCCGCTCGATCGCGGCCAGGACCTCCCCCGCGCCGGCCATCGCCGGCACGGCCTTCGGCGAGACGAACGAGGCGGCCTCGATCTTCGTGAAGCCGGCGGCCGTGAGGGCGTCGATCAGGCGGACTCGGTCCTCGACGGAGACGGGAGCCTCCGCCTGGAGGCCGTCGCGCGGCCCGACGTCACGCAGGACGACGCGTTCGGGATAGCCGCCCAGCGAGCTCAGCCCCCCGACCATTTGGGTTCGCGCTTCTCGACGAACGCCGCGATGCCCTCCGCCCGGTCCCTGGTGGCCACCGCCCGGCGCCAGGCCGCGTCCTCGATTCGGATCCCGTCGGTGATGTCGGCCTCGAGGCCCCGGTCGATCGCGGCCTTGGCCTCCCGGATCGCGAGGGGCGAGTTGGCGCAGATGGCGTCCGCCAGGGCGAGGGTCTCGGCCTCCAGATCGGCGCGGGGGACGACCCGGCTGACGACGCCCATGGCCCGGCCCTCCTCCGCCGAGATCTGGCGCGCCGTGAAGATAAGGTCCTTCGCGTGGGCGGGTCCGGCCTTGCGGGCCAGCATCTGGGTTCCCCCGCCCCCCGGGATGATCCCGACCCGGACCTCGGTCAGCCCCAGGCGGGCGTCGTCGGCCGCCACGATGAGGTCACACGACAGGGCGAGCTCGAACCCGCCTCCGAGCGCGAACCCGAACACGCTCGCGATCGTCGGCTGCGGCACGTCGCGCAGGGCCGCGAACATGTCGCGGATGTGATGGCGGTTGGCAGGCCACTCCTCGTCGGTGAACGCCGCCCGCTCCTTCAGGTCGGCGCCGACGCAGAACGCCTTGTCGCCGGCGGCCGCCAGGACCATCACCCACGCTTCGGGGTCGGCGGCCACGGCGGAGAACGCGTCGCGGAGGTCGTCCGCGACCGCGCCCGAGATGGCGTTGAGCGCCTCCGGACGGTTGAGGGTCACGATCGCGACGCGATCGCGCCGCTCGACGTTCGCGTGGGTCATACGGGGGGGACGCCGTGCCGGCGGTCGGTGAAGTGGCGATCCTTGCCCTCGGCGGCCGTGAGCCTGCGGATGAGCTCGTCTCGCAGATCGTCGGGCTGGATCACCGCGTCGACCACGTTCTCGGCGGCCAGGTGGAGGATGTCGATGTCCTCCTCGTACTCCCGCCGCTTCTCCGCCACGAACGCCTCGCGCTCGGCCTCGTCCTCGATGGCCTGGATCTTGTTGTAGTAAACGGCGTTCACGGCCGGCTGGGGACCCATCACGGCGATGCGCGCGGTGGGTAGCGCGATCGTCGCGTCGGGCTCGAACCCCGGGCCGGCCATCGCGTACAACCCGGCCCCGTACGCCTTGCGCACGATGACGCTGAACTTGGGGACGGTCGCCTCGCTCACCGCGGTGATCATCTTGGCGCCGTGCCGGATGATGCCCTGCCGTTCGACGGCGGCCCCGATCATGAAGCCGGGGACATCGGCCAGGAAGACCAGCGGGACGTTGAAGGCGTCGCACAGCCAGACGAACCGCGCGGCCTTGTCGGCCGAGTCCACGAACAGCACGCCGCCCTTCTGCATGGGCTGGTTCGCCACGATGCCGACCACGCGTCCGTCGATCCTGGCCAGCGCCGTGATGAGCTCCTTGGCAAAGGCGGCCTTGATCGCGAACGGCGAACCCTCGTCGACGATCGCGTTGATCACCTTGCGCATGTCGAACGCGACGCGTTCGTTCTCGGGTACGACGCCGGCGAACGAGGCGACGGCCGGGGGCGCGGG
>JBBDTT010000056.1:0-9821 GCA_040904285.1 Actinomycetota bacterium | reverse complement strand
CGGCCCTCAGCTCGCTCGCGGTGAGCGCGGCCGGCCCCGTCCGGGCCGCTCTCCGCGGGCGTACACCGACGGCCGCGAGCTCTTCGCGCGCGCGCTCCTCCAGGGCCCCGGCGCCGCTGCGGGACGCGAGCTCGAGCGCCCGGCGGAGCGGTTCGCGGGATTCGCCACGCCTACCGTGGCGGCGGAGGGCGGCGCCCATCTCGACGAGTGAGCGCGCCAGTTCGTGCGGTGGCCCGCCGGCCTCCAGCGCCGCGACTGACTCCTCCAACGTGTCGATCTGTTTCGGCCGCGGCTCCAGCAGGGCCCTGGACCGGAGGACGGTGCCGATGAGGGAGGAAGCGCCGAACGCCCGCGCTCGCTGCTCGGCGATCGCGATCACCTTCTCCGCCTCCGCGGTTCGGCCCAGCGAGGCAAGCGCCGGGGCGACTTCCTGGCGCCATGGGGAGATCGCGGGGTTCAAGAAGCCGAGTGCCTCCAACTCCGCGCCTAGAGCCAGGAGATCCTCCGCCGCGTCCGAGAGGTCGCCACTTGCCAGTCGGAGATGCGCGCGCATCTCGAGCGGCCACGGATTCAACTTCACCACGCGCGGGCCGAGGGAGAGGTCGAAGCCCGTCGTCAACTCCGCGGCGCCGTCCACGTCCCCCCGGGCGATCAGGGTGGCTACCAGATTCATCCGCGCGCTCCACCCGAACGTGGGGAACGCCTCCAGCGCTCCGGCGATCTCCGACGCGGTCCGGGCTGCGACCTCCGCGTCCATGAGCCGGCCCCCGAGCCGGTCGACCTCCGACAGGATCACCAGGGCCACGCACACGCCGACCGTCTGTCCCGATCGACGAGCCTGCTCGACGCGGTCTCCCATGGCCTGTCGGGCGAGATCCGGACGGCCGCAGTACGCGAGGACCTTGGCCGCGATGGTCGGCACCGGAACCCGGAGGCCCGCGACCTCCCAGGGAAGGGGCGGAAACGCGGCGGCGAGCTCAACGACCTGATCGACGGGCTCGCCGGCCAGGCACCCATCCATGGCCAGGGCTTGCCGCGCGAAGCGCTCGCCCGGCGATTTACCGGCCAGACCCGTGGCCACGGATCGGATCCTCTCGGACGTCGCGGCCTCCCTGCCCCGGCCCAGCGTGCCGAAACAGTAGAGCTGCGCCTCGAGCGCGAGCGTCTGCTCTCGGTCGGCCTCGGGTACGTTCTGAAGCGCCTCGGCGGTGCTCGTTGCTGCCCCCTCGACGTTTCCGACGAGGAGATGCGTCAACGCCAGGTGCCGCAGCGCACGCATTCGCAGGTCCTCGTCCGAGGCCCGTTTCGCGACCTCGGCCAGGACGTCGAGCGCACTCGAGGGATCGGTCTCCATCAGCGCCGTGCCCAGCTCGTACCGGACCGGCACGTCCTGCTCAGGCGGCTCCTCGAGTGCTCGCCGCAGATAGGACCCGGCGCCGTCGTACGCCCCCACGGCCGCAGCCTCCCGCGCCGCCTCTCGAAGTCGGGCCACTACCCACTGATCGCCGTTGGGAGCGCAGGCGAGGAGGTGGGGGGCGAGGTCCCGCACCGGAGCTCCCGTCCCTTGGAGGACCTCCGCCGCCTGTCGATGGGTCGCGGACCGCTCACCCTCCGATTGCTCGCCATAGATGGCCGAGCGCACGAGGGGATGAACGAAGTCGATGGGAAGCCCCGGCCCGAGAATCTCGGCGTCCCGCAGGCGGTCGCAGAGGGTTCGGGCCCGAGCCTCCTCCAGCCCGGCGAGCATCGCGGCGTGACGAAGCTGCGGGGCGCCGCCGAGGACAGCGAGCGCGCGGGCCCCCGCGATCGCCTCCACTCCGAACCGTCCCAGGCGCACGAGCACATGACGGGCGACACTCTCCGGCCCCAGCTTGGCGATGGCGTCGACGGCGGCGTCGGGCCCGAGCGCATCGGCTCGCAGGCCGCGAAGGATCTCAACGATGAGGAACGGGTTCCCGGCGGTGGCCGTCGCGCATCCCTCGACGAACTCGGCGGACGGCTCGCTCCCGATTTCCGCGGTGATCAGTTCGCGGACGGCGGCAGGGGTGAGCGTTGCGGGGTGGACGAGATGGGCTTCGAGGCGAAGCGGCCTGATCTGCGCCAGCTCGCCCGGCTCGCCGGAGCGGCGGGGAGGTCGGCCAGCCGGCGGGCCAGGTAGTCGATGAAGCGAAGCGTCTGGGCGTCGGCCCAGTGGAGATCGTCGATCGCGAGCAGCAGCGGCCGAGCGTCGGCCAGGTTGGCGACCAGCCAGTGGAGCCCGTGGAGTGGGGCCAGTGCGTCGGTCGGCGTCGCGTCTTCTCGATCGTTGTCGCTGAGAGCAAGCAGGGCTAGCCTGGCGCTTCCGGACAACAGCGATGCGCGTTCCTCCTCGGAGGCGCGTTCGATCACGGACTCGAGGAGCTGACGAGCCACCCCGAACGGCATCTCGCGCTCGAGCTCGCCTCCCCTCGCAGCCCGAACGAGGAATTTCCGGTTGCGGGCGAGCTCGGTGGCCTCCGCCAGAAGCCTGGTCTTGCCGATCCCCGCCGGCCCCTCGACAAGCAGCAGGGAGCCGACCCCGTCCGCCAGTCGGTCCAGGGCTTCCTCGAACAACGCGAGCTCGCGATCGCGCTCGAGCAGGGGCGGCTCGGACGTGTGCTTACTGGGGTCGACGATCTCTCGCTGCGACATCTCCCAGCCAACCCCCGGGCCCGGCATTCCGGGCGACGTCACCCTATGGCGCACGGGTACGGGGGCTCAAGGGACGGCGGCTGATCGGTCGCGGAGCGAGTGGGCCTGAGTGTCTGAAGTCTCACCACCCGTGTCTCGGAATGGCTTCGGGACCTATGCGACATCCTGACCCTCCTTCCGTGGACGGCCCGTGGGATTGGCCAGGGCTCCGAACTCCTTCGATTTGTCGTGGCGAGCTCGGTGGGTGCGGAGCAGGTGGCCGTCCTGGGTGATCTGGACCGTGTCGGTGACCACCCGGACACCGACGACCTGACCGACGTAGCGGTTGCCCACGCGGTAGGGGGTCCCGGCGAAGCTCACCGATCCGGAGGTGTCGACCTTGCGCAGGACCTCGCCACCGCTCGTCGGTGGGCTCGGTCGCGATGCCTTGGCTCGACGATCCATCCGGGCGTCATCATCCGCGAGATGGCGGCGGGCGTGGGTGGCGACGAGGACCCCGTCGTGGGTCACCTGCAAGAGCCCGTCGATCGACTCCACGGCGACCCTCTGCCCGGCCAGATGGCGTCCCACGTGGTAGCGGTGCTTGAGGATGCTGATCCGTCCCGCGGGATCGACCCGACGCACCACCACGTGGCTGGCGGGACGTGGGGCTGGTTCGGTCGCCGGATCGGGGTCGACCACCTCGGCGGCCGTGGCGGAGGCGAGCTCGAACCGCCGGATCGGCGGGACGTCGCCGATGCCCTGGTGCTCTCGATCGGAGTTGTAGTGGTCGACCCATCGATCGAGCTCGGTCTGGACGTCCTGCAGCGAAACGAAGCGCCGTCCATCGAAGAGCTCCTTGCGCATGGTCTTGTGCAGCCGCTCGATCTTGCCGGTCGTGGTGGGTGAGTAGGGGGCCGTCAGGAGGTGACGGATCCCATTGCTCAGGCAGATCCGGTCGAAGGCCACCATGGCCGGCCTGGGGGCCAGCCGTCCGGTGAACACCTTGCCGTTGTCGGTGAGGATCTGCTCGGGTGCCCCGTGGCGGGCCAGACCTTCCAGCAGCGCGTCGCAGACCGGCCGCGCGGTGGCCCGGGCCACCACCCGGGCGATCACGCAGAACCGGGAGTGGTCGTCGATCCCGGTGACCACCTTGCACTCGGTGCCGTCGTCGAGCAGGACCCCGCCCATGACGTCCATCTGCCACAGCTCCATCGGCCTGGAGCGCTCCCACCGGCGGTAGTCCTGGGGCCGGCGTCTACGGGGCTTGGGCTCGATCAGGCGGTGGCGAACCAGGCACCGGTAGATCGAGGAGCGAGATGGAGGGACCTCGAGCTCGCGGCGAAGCCTGGACAGGATCGTCCGTGGGCCCCAGCCCGGGTGGGCCCGGCGGAGCGCGACGATCCTCGCCTCGATCTCGGGGGCAATCTGGTGGGGACACCGGTCCGGCCTGGAGCTGCGGTCTGCGAGCGCCCCCAGCCCCTGCGTGGCGTAGCGGACCAGCCACCGGTGGACGGTGCGGCGGTCCACGCCGTAGCGGGTGGCGACGTCGGTGATCCTCGCCCCCTCCAGGACCTCGCGCACCGCGAGGTAGCGCTGCTCAACCACCGAGAGCTCCGTCAGCATCCCCAGACCTCCTTGGCTCGATCGAGCGCAAGTGAAGATCAGAGTGGAGCGGATGGGACACAGGTCCCGGAGCCAGTGTCGCCGGGGAGCCGAAGCCGGGTCGCGCGGTGGGACAGAGGTGCTGGAGCCGATGTGGGACGGACGTGCCGAACCTTCACAGGAACCAAACACGAGGCGAGTGGGCCCTACAGGATTCGAACCTGTGACGCATGGATTAAGAGTCCATCGCTCTGGCCAAACTGAGCTAAGGGCCCGAGCGAGTATACGAAACGGGAGTTCCCTCTCCGCGAATATGGGGTGACCGAGGGGACTTGAACCCCCAGCCTCCGGGACCACAACCCGGCGCTCTAACCAATTGAGCTACGGCCACCATGGGGTGTTGCGCCTCCATTGTAGGAGAGCTTGTCCGCATCCTCGAGACCGTGTTCTACGAGACGGGTGACGTGGCTGCGGCGGCCCGGGAGATCGACGAGGCCACCCGGGAGATCTTCGCCCGGGCGGAATAGGGGTAGCGTGTGCCGCGGGCAAGGGCCACTATGGGTGTCATCTGGGCCGCGCAAGGAGGTTCGGTGGAGACACGGTTGAGCACCAGACGTGGGGGCAGATCTTCGCACTGGCCTTTGGCGCCGGCTACCTCGTCTCCGGGTTTGCTGCGTACGCCTACAGCGACGGCCTCACCGGTGGCTCGCCGGATGACAGGTTGCTCTTCTTCCGGACGAACTACGTTCACGCGATCGTTCACGTCGCGCTCGGCGTGGGTTGGCTCGTGGCATTCCGCAAGGCCGGTACCGCCAGAAGCATCAACCTCCTGTTCGGGGCGATCCTGCTGATCCTGGCGATCCTCGGCTTCACCGGAATGGAGTTCATGCACACCTTCATCAACGCGGGCGGCTCGGTCGATGCGGACAACTTCCTCCACCTGGGAAGCGGCGTGGCAGCGCTCTTCTTCGGCTTGGCCGGTACGGAGCCACGAGGGGCGCCGACCGCGTAGCTGGCTCTCGGGGGCGACCAGCATCCGAGCTGCGTGCGGAGAACAGTGCCCCGGGGAGTGTCTGAGTTCACCAGATAGTGGACACCTGTGGCGGAGCATCGTGGACACCTATGACGGGGGTCTGCGATGGATCTGGCTCGGTACGTGGTCGAGGCGGTGGTCGTTGAGGGGCGGAGCTACCGCGAGGTGGCCGCGGCGCACGGAGTGTCCAAGAGCTGGGTGGCCAAGTTGGTCGGCCGGTTCCGTGAGGGCGGCTACGAGGCGCTGACGCCGCGGTCACGGGCTCCCAAGCACATCCCCCATCGTACGTCCGCGGAGCTCGAGGACGAGGTCGTGGCCCTGCGCAAGGAGCTGTCCGAGCAGGGCTTCGACGCCGGCGCGGAGACGATCCACTATCACCTGGGGTTGCGTCATCCCACGGTTCCTTCGGTGTCGACGATTTGGCGGATCCTCCGCCGGCGAGGGTTCGTGACGCCCCAGCCCCACAAGCGACCCCGCAGCTCGTGGATCCGGTTCGAGGCCCAGCTGCCGAACGAGTGCTGGCAATCCGACGTCACGCACTGGCACCTGGCCGATCGGACCGAGGTGGACATCGTGAACTTCCTCGACGATCACTCCCGCCTGGCCACGGCCAGCCGGGTAGTGGCCACCACGACTGCTCCGAAGGTCCTGGAGATCTTTCGGAAGGCCGGAGCACGCTGGGGCCTACCGGCGGCGCTGCTCACCGACAACGGCTGCGTCTACACGACGTGGCATCGGGGCGGGCCGAACCTGATGCAGACCGAGCTGCTCGGCCTGGGGATCGACTACCGGCACTCGACCCCGTATCACCCGCAGACGTGCGGCAAGGTCGAGCGCTTCCACCAGACCCTGAAGACGTTCCTCGCTCGCCAACCCCCCGCCCCGTCGATCGCCGCCCTGCAGGGCCAAGTGGATCGCTTCGTCGCCTACTACAACGAGGTCAGGCCCCATCGGGCCCGGAACCGGATGACCCCCCGGGCGGCCTTTGACGCCCGCGACAAGGCGAAACCGTCGGGTCCCAAGATCGTGCCCGGAGCGGGGGTGCGGGTGCGCAGGGATCGGATCGACAAGAACGGCAAGGTGACCCTGCGGCACAAGAGCCGGTTGCATCACATCGGTGTCGGACACGCCCACAAGGGCAAGCGGGTGGTCCTGCTCGTCGACGGTCTCGACGTCCGGATCGTCTCAACCGAAGGGGAGCTGCTCCGGCGCCTGACCCTGGATCCCACCCGGGACTACCAGCCCAAGATGTGACCCAGGGTGTCTACGATGTCCCGAGACATCCGTCCACGATGTCCCGACACACAGTGCCCCGGGGAGGATTCGAACCCCCGACCCGCTGCTTAGAAGGCAGCCGCTCTATCCCCTGAGCTACCGGGGCCGATGAGCCGAGAATAGCGTGGTGCGTCCTTTGGAACCGTCGCAGCGGGACCCGATCCCGAAGCGATCAGTTGCGGGATGCAGCGTTCTGTAGGCAGCTGGGCGTCTCTATACCGTGAACGAAGCACCGCCCTCGATGCCATTGGCCATGACCCACGAGACCTCGCTCGAGCGAAGCAGGCTGGGGGAGCTCTACGTCCGGCACGCGCCTGAGGGGATCCGTCTGGCGTTCCTGTTGACGGGCGACCGGGCCCTGGCCGAGGACATCGTTCAGGAGGCGTTCGCACGGCTCGTCGGGCGCCTTCGGCACGTTCGCGAAGCGCAAGCGTTCGGCGCCTACCTCCGCCGGACAATCGTGAACCTCGCGACGAGCCACTTCCGGCGCCAGCGGGTCGAGCGCGCATACCTCGAACGGGTCGCCGGACGCCCCGAGGTCGACGCCAAAGCCAATGCCGAGCTGGACGAGAGGATGCACGAAGCCTTGCTCCTCCTGCCCAAGCGGCAACGGGCGGCGATCGTGCTGCGCTTCTACGAAGACCTCTCGGACGTCCAGACGGCCGAGATTCTGCGGTGCCCCGCCGGGACTGTCCGCTCGCTCGTGTCCCGCGGGATGAAGACCCTCCGAAGCGAACTCGAAGGAGTGACTCGATGATCGAAGAGCGCGACGTGCGCAAGATGCTGGAGCGCCGCGCCGAGGCCATCTCGGCGGCGCCGACCGATGAGCCGAAGGCGATCCGCCGGGCGCGCAGGCGCCTGGCCCTGAACGCCACGGTGGCGGGACTCGTGGGTGTCGCCGTCGTCGCGGGGGGCCTCGCCGGGCTGCGGACGATCAGGGCGACACCGATCCCCGCGGACCGGCCCACACTGCTGCCCGCGCCGGACGGGACGCTGGCGTACGGCCTCGATGGAGACATCTATTTCGCCGAGTCGGACGGTTCGAACGCGGTACCGATCGCGGACGGCCGCTCTCGCAGCGACTGCGGCGGCAACGGCGAATACTGGACGGCGGGGCCGATGTGGTCGCCCGATGGGAAGTACCTCGCCTATCGGCACCAGAACTGTCCGCTACGTTCCGAGGAGGACCCGAGCGGCGTCGTCATCAGCGATCCGGAGGGCAAGGTCGTCGCAGAGGTGCCCAGCGCAGAGTTCGGCCAGAATCTCGGTGGGCGCATCTCATGGTCGCCCGACTCCACGCGGTTCGCGGCCTGGGTCACCGTCGTCGACGTCGCCGCCCCGGACGGGACGAAGGTGCCGGCGGGCGAGACGATCGGCGTCTTCGGGCTCAACGGCGCACGGCACGCGCTGCTCAGCGTGCGACCCTTCCTTGAGTTCCTCGAGGCCGATCTGATGTGGCTGGGCGAGGAATCGCTCCTGGTCCGCGACGTGGTGGTCCCGATCGACGGAAGGGCTCCGTACCGCCTCCAGTTGGATGGATCGCCCCCTCATGGGGCGCTGGTGACGTACTCGCCCGACGGGTCGCGCCTCGCGTACGTCCACGAGGTGGACGCTCCGGGGCAGAACACCCTCGTCGTTGAGGGCGACCCCTCCGGCCCTCAGGCGGTGGTCATTGGGGCGGAGGGGGGCGTCGTATGGTCGCCCGCCGGTGACCGGATCGCCTTCACGTCGAGGAAGCCCGGAACGGACGCCTTGAACGAGCTCCGGGTGGTCGACCTGGACACCGGAACCGTGACACTGTTGGCCGACTGGTCGGACAGGAAGCCCGAGTACTTCCAAACGCTCTGGCCCCTCGAGTTCTCTCCCGAGGGCGATCGGATCCTCTTCGGGGTGCTCGAGGGCAGAGGCTCCCTCTGGAGCGTCAACGTCGACGGGTCCAGCCTTCGCGGTCTCGTTACCGGCACCTTCCGAGGGGATTGGCTGTCGCCGGGTGTGGAACGCTGATGCCGCGCACGAGCGAGGGCGCGATCTCCTGGAACGGCCGAGGGCCTCGATGAACGTTCGTCGAGGACCGCAGCTGGGAGTGGCGCTGCTCATCGCGCTGGCGGGATGCGAACGGGCTCCCGAGGGGACGGAAACGGCGGCCACATCTGCGTCGGCGCCCAGCGAGCCGACCAGCTCTGAGGTTCCGACGGGCGCCTTCTTCTTGGACCTTCGAACCGGCGAGCAGACGCCGCTCCCCAGCACCGGTGCGAAGGACTTCGGGGCCGCCGTCGACGACGGCCACTACTACGCCGTCTCCCCCGATGGCTCGACGATGTACTGGGAAAACACCTGCTGCTTGGCCACCGACGTCGCGGCGGTGGCCAGGATCGACGGGTCCCAGGGGCGCAGGCTCGACCCGCCGGGCCCGATCAACTACTACGCCGGCGGATGCCAACACAACTCCGAAGCAGCGACGCAGCCTCCAAACTGAAGGGCGAGGCGAACAACTCGGAAAGTGTCCTGCCGGGTCGAAGAACCTCGCAGTCGGGGCGGCAGACGCGCGGCACAAGCAGTACCAACCGAACCAATAGAAGGCGACCGCAGCCACGTCTATCCACTGGACTCAGTGCTGAACGTCCGTGGCGGAGCACGAGTCGGCCTTGCTTAGAAGGCAGCCGCTCTATCCCCTGAGCTACCGGGGCCGTGCATCAAGGATAGCCCGGCCTCACGGCTCGATCCGTATGGAGTCGAGGATGGCGCGCTGCTCCGCGACGTCTTTAGCGGGTGAGCCGGGGGACCGTTCGGCTGCGATCATCAGGCGCGTGCCGTCGACGTCGAGGATCCAGAACTCCTCGGTGAACCCAGGGTCGGCGTTGTAGCCGAAGAACGCGCCGAACGCAGGTGTTCCGATCCAGCTCGCGAGGTTGCCGTCGACGCAGTCAGCGAACTCGCGGTCGTCGCCCTGTCCCACGACCCGGAGCCCGGGCACGGTCCACTCCAGGTGCTTGCCGCGGTACCCGTAGATGGTGATGTCGGCCGGCGGCGACGTCACTCGGAACGGGGGCAGGTCCGCAAGCGCGGCGGCCAGGTCGTCGACGGTCGGGCCGACCGGTGGATCGGCCTGCGAGTGGTCGGTGCACGCATGCGTTGTCAGGTTCGCGACGGTGGTGATGCTCACCGCAACGTGTCCATCGGCGGCGAACTTGACCGCGCCGAGCCACTGCGACCAGCCCTCGGCGGCGACCTCGTACACCACACGAAGCGGCGTGGAGGG
>JBBDTT010000055.1:502-9829 GCA_040904285.1 Actinomycetota bacterium | reverse complement strand
GACCGGCCCCGAGGATCTCGCCGCGCGGGTGGCGGCCGGGCAGGGCCTGGTGTCGCTCGCCACGCCGCCGCTCATGCATTCCAGCGCGTACTGGCTCGCGTCGCACGTGATGTTCACGGGGGGCACCCTCGTCATGGTCCCGCTCGGCGAGTTCGACCCCGCCGCGATCTGGGACCTCATCACGCGCGAGAAGGTGTTCATCCTGGTCGTCGTCGGCGACGCCATGGCGCGGCCGCTCATCGAGGAGTTCGAGGCTCACCCCGAGCGGTACGACGCCGGCTCGCTGTGGGTGATCGGCTCCGGCGGCGCGATCCTTTCGGCGAGCACCAAGGAGCGCCTCCTCGCGATCCTGCCGGATCGGATGATCGCCGACGGGTTCGGCTCCTCGGAGACGGGCGTCCTGGGCAGCCGGTCGGGGACCGACGGGACCACGTTCGTCCTGAACGAGGAGACGGCCGTCCTGGACGAGGACATGCGCCCGGTGGAGCCGGGCTCGGGCGTCGTCGGGCAGCTGGCGCGCCGGGGTCTCATCCCGCTCGAGTATCACCGGGACGCCGAGAAGACCGCGCGGACGTTCGTCGAGATCGACGGGGTCCGGTGGGCCCTCCCGGGCGATATGGCGACCGTCGAGGCCGACGGGACCATGAGCCTCCTCGGCCGGGGCTCGCTGTCCATCAACACCGGCGGCGAGAAGGTCTTTCCCGAGGAGGTCGAGGCGCCGCTGCGCGACCATCCCGCGGTGGCTGACGCGGTCATCGTGGGCGTCCCGGACGAGCGGTGGGGGGAGCGCGTCGTGGCCGTGGTCCAGCCGGCACGGGGGGCGGTCCCGACGCTCGAGGACCTCCAGGCCCACTGCCGCGAGCACCTCGCCGGATACAAGGTCCCTCGCGGCCTGATCCTGGTCGAGCGCGTTCAGCGCTCGCCCGCCGGGAAGGCCGACTACGCGTGGGCGAAGGACCGGGCGGTGCGGTCCAGGTGAAGCGCCTGGCCGGCCTCGACGCGACGTTCCTGTACATGGAGACACCCACCACGCCCATGCACGTCATGGGAGTCCTCCTGCTCGACACCTCCACCGCCGTCGGCGGCTATTCGTTCGACAAGGTCCGCGAGCTCCTGCTGAACCGCATCCACCTCATGCCGGCCTTCCGCCGGCGGTTGGTGCCGGTGCCGCTCGGCCTCGCGCACCCGGTGTGGATCGAGGACGCCGACTTCGACCTGGACAACCACCTCCACAGGGTCGGCGCCCCGCCGCCGGGCGACCTCCGCGCGCTGGAGCAGATCGTGGGCGACATCGCCGGACACGTGCTCGACCGCACCAAGCCGCTGTGGGAGATGTGGGTCGTCGAGGGCTTGAGCGAGGAGCGGGCCGCGGTCGTGACGAAGATCCACCACTCGGCGATCGACGGGACGTCCGGGGCCGACGTGATGGTCCACCTCCTGGACATCACGCCCGAGGTCTCCCCCGCCCCGCCGGCGGACGAGCCCTGGGTGCCCGAGCGGCGGCCCTCGGACCTCCGGTTGCTCGCGGGCGGGCTGGCCTCGCAGGCCGGGACGCCGCTTCGCGCCGTGAAGGCCATCGGCAAGCTGGCCGGCAACGCGGCCCGAACCGCCCGTTCGTACGCCAGGCGGGAGATGCGCGAGGCGTCTCCCCCGCCGTTCACGGCACCGCGGACGGTCTTCAGCGGCGCCCTCACCCCGCACCGGGCGGTCGCCTTCGGCGAGGGGTCGCTCGAGGACCTGAAGGCGATCAAGTCCGCCTTCGGCGGCAAGGTGAACGACGTCGTCCTCGCGATCGCGACGCACGCGATGCGGTCCTATCTCGCGTGGCTCGGTGAGCTCCCGGACCGGCCGCTGGTGGCCAGCTGCCCGATCTCCGTGCGCAAGGAGGGTGAGGAGGCTCGCGACTCCGCCAATCAGGTCTCGAACATGCTCGTGCCGCTGCCGGTCCAGCTCGCCGATCCGGTGGAGCAGCTGGAGGCGATCATCCAGAGCACCAAGCGCTCGAAGGAGCTCGCCAACGCCATCGGCGCCGAGACGCTGATGGACTGGGCCGAGTTCCTCGCGCCCCGCCTGTTCACGACCGGGATGCGGCTGTACTCGGCCACGCGCATGGGCAATCTGCACCCCCCGGCCCTCAACCTGATCGTGTCGAACGTGCCCGGCCCGCCCATCCCGCTGTACTCGGCCGGTGCGCGCATCCTGGCCATCTTCCCGATGGGCCCCCTGCTCCCCGGGGCCGGCGTCAACATCACCGTCCTGTCGAACATGGGCAACGTCGACTTCGGCGTGATCGCGGTCCGCGAGGCCATCCCCGAGGCGTGGCGGATCGCCGACGGGCTGAAGGAGGGCATCGACCTCCTCCTCGCCGCGTCGAAGGTCCGGACGGCGAGGCCGGCGAACGCCGCCAAGCGCCCCGCCACCCGCAAGAAGGGCGCGCCGCGCAGGAAGGCAGCGCCGCGCACGAGAGCCGTGGCGAAGGCGTGACGGCAACCGCGGACGCCGTGGTGATCGCGGGCCGCACCCTGCGGTTCCCCATCGAGGTCCGCGACGCGTCCTCGTGGGCGGCGATCTTCTCCGTGGACGCGGCGGCCGCCCAGCGACTCGTCGAGCCGGCAGGCCTGCGGGTAGCGCGTACGGGTCCCGGCCGGACCCTGGTCACCCTCGTGTTCGCGGACTACCGCGACGGGGACCTGGACGCGTACCACGAGTTCGGCGTGAGCTTCCTGGTCCATCCGCACGAGGGCGCCTCGAGGCTCGACGTGCTGCGCAATCGGGCCGGCGTCTACATCCACCGGCTCCCGGTCGACCGGACGTTCACGCTGCACGCCGGCCGGGAGATCTGGGGGTACCCGAAGACCCTCGCCGAGATCGACATCCGCGCGGGCGACGCCACCACCGTGTGCACACTCGGCACCGATGGGGAGATGGCCGTTCGCCTGACGGTCGCCTCCCGTGGCCGTGTGCCCATGCCCCGTCAGAGCCCCCCCACCTATACGTTTCTCGACGGCGTCCTGCGGCGAACGGAGTGGGAGGTCGCGACGCGGTCCTATGCGGCGCGCCGGGGTTCGGTGGAGCTCGGCTCCGGCGAGATCGCCGACGAGCTACGGTCCCTCGGTCTCCCCAAGAAGCCCGTCCTGGTCCTGAGCCAGCCCGACTTCCGCGTCCGGTTCGGACCATCGCAGATCCTCTCCGCCTGACAGTCGTTCCAGCGTGGCTTCGGCCTGGGCCACGATGCGCGCGATAAGCTCGGCCACCGGGGGCAGGTCGTCGATGAGCCCCACCACCTGGCCGCTGGCCATGACGCCGAGGTCCGTCCGGCCGTCCACCATCGCGGCGCGGAGCAGCATCGGCGTGTTGGCGGCCATGATCACCTGGTTCCAGGTCAGCTCGTGCGTCTTCCGCATCGAGCGGCCCTCGCGGAGCATGGCGCGAAGCGAGGTCCCGGACAGGCGGCGGAACGCGAGCCCGTTCCGGGTCGCGCGGACCAGACCGGACAGCCCGCCGGCCCCCTCGAGCTTGTCGATGAACTGCGTGCGCAGGACCCGGTGGGGCACGCCGTCCACCCGCGTCGTGACGACCGTGTCGGTGACCGACCTCGCCAGGTAGAAGGCCTTCACCGCCTCGGGCACCGGGCATTCTCGCGTGAGCAGGAACCGCGTGCCCATCGCGATGCCCGACGCGCCGTACGCGAGGGCGGCGACCAGGCCCCGGCCGTCGAAGAAGCCGCCTGCCGCGATCACCGGGACGGTGTCCCCGACGGTGTCCACCACCTGTGGCAGCACGAGGGTCGTGGGGACCGAGCCCGTGTGGCCGCCTCCCTCGCCACCCTGGACCAGGATGGCGTCCACACCCATCGCGGCCACCTTCTCGGCGTGGCGCCGCGCGCCGATCGAGGGGATCACCAGGACGCCGCCCGCCTTCAGCCGATCGATCACGTCGGCTCGCGGAGCCATCGCGAACGAGGCCACCCGCACGCCCTCGGAGATCAGGATGTCGGCGCGGTCGAGGATGTCGGGTTGGTCGGCGCGCAGGTTCACGCCGAACGGCTTCGTGGTGGCGGCCTTCACGCCCGTTATCGCCTCGCGCAGCTCGGCGGCGGTCATCGTCGCCGCGCCGAGGATCCCGAACGCGCCGGCGTTGGCGGTCGCCGCCACCAGGGGAGGCCCGGCCACCCACCCCATCCCGGTCTGCACGATGGGGTGCTCCACTCCGAGCAGCTCGCACAGCCGCGTGTGCAGCGGCGAGTGGCTCATGGCGGCGGGACCTCCGCGTCGCGAGCGCTCCCCGGGTCGAGGACCTCGCGGATGAGCCGGAGCTCCTCGGGATCGGGAACGCGTGTCTCGGGCACGTGCGCGGGGACGTCGAGCTCGAACCCGGTGGCCGATCGCACGTCCTCGACCGTCACGCCGGGGTGCACGGAGCGCAGTCGCATGGCCCCCGACCGGGCCTCGAAGTCGAGGACGGCCAGGTTCGTCACCACCCGGCGGAGGTCGTGGAAGCCGTGGAGCTGGGGCCGCGCCCGATCGTTCCCGACGCCGGACACGAAGTCGACCTTTTCCACGAAGACGCGGGGGCCGTGGTTGGGGATCCAGTAGCTCGTCGCGTGGTTCGCCGTATTGCCCGGCGCGCCCCGCGACCCGAGGAGCTGCACCTTCGGCTGCGCCCACTCCCCGACCGCCGAGATGTTCTGGTTGCCGAACCGATCGATCTGGGTGGCGCCCATCATCACGTGCCGGCGGCCGCTCCAGACAAGATCGAACACGGACCGGAACGGCAGCCAGCCTTCGATGACCTTCGCGTCGTCGGCCCCGCCGAGGGGCAGGTCGTTCGCCACCAGATAGGCTTCGCCGTCGCTGATCAACAGGTCGGGCTCGAACGTCGCCCGCGCCAGCCGCGCGCCGAGCATCGACACGGTGGCCATAGCGCTGGCCAGGATCTCGCCGTCGCCGCGGAACGCTTCGGCGCACGCGACCACGCAAACCTCCGCCCGGGTCACATCTCCCGTCACGTCCGCACCGCCCGCTGGTACTCGTCCTCGGTCACGTCCACGTAGGTCGTCCGGAAGGCCGTCCATGCCTCGTCGTCTTTCGCGGCGTCCGCGTACGCCCTCTGGAAGTCCTCGTCGCGACCGTAGTCCGGCACGCACGAGGTGAAGTGCGCGCCGTTGGGCGTCTCGACGACGACGTCGGTCATCGAGCGGTTCACACGCAGGGTCTGGACCGGTCCCTCGCGGGTCAGCTCCTCGGTCGGGACGATCCGTTCCGTGGAGACGAACCGGCGCGCCGCCGCCATCAGGAACAGGTCGTCGAAGTACGGATCAGGTCCGAGGATCTGGCCGTTCCCGCGGGCGTCGGCGCGGTGGACGTGGACGAGCGCCGCGTCGAGCTGCAGCGGAGGCACGGCGATGACGTCGACGTCGTCGTACGGCGAGCGGACGAGCTGGAGGTCTGGGTTGACGCGCAGGATGTCGGAGCCGATGCCGGCGCGGGTGGGCATGAAGGGCATGCGGTAGGCCGCCGCGAGGAGCGCCAGCGAGAACATCCCCTCGTCCAGCTCCCGGGCCTGGATCGCGCCGGACTCCCGTGCCTTGCGGAAGTGCGGCTCGAGCGGGATCGAGTCGAGGGAGACGAACCCGAACACCACCTTGCGGACCTTCCCGGCCGCGCAGAGAAGCCCGACGTCGGGGCCGCCGTAGGAGGCGACGGTGAGGTCGGTGAGGTCGCTTCGGAGGATCTCCCGGACCAGGGCCATCGGCTTGCGGCGCGAGCCCCACCCACCGATGCCGATCGTCATGCCGTCACGAAGCTCGGCGACGACCTCCGCGGTGGTGGCCCGCTTGTCGGCCACCCGTTCAGGACCCGAAGTCGGGGTCCCGCTTCTCCACGAACGCGCGCCGGGCCTCGTCGGGGACGTCGGTCAGGTTCAGCTCGAACGTGAAGCCCTGCTCGAAGCGATAGGACCGCCGAACGTCGACGGGGTCGATCCCGTTCAGCGCCTCCTTCGCGGCACGGACGAGCCGGGGATGCTGATCCGCGATCACCTCCGCTACGAGACGAGATTCGAAGACAAGGTCCTCTCGAGAGACGACTTTCATGACCGATCCGTAGCCCCGAAGGTCTTGGGCGCTGGCGGTCGACCCCGAATAGAGCATCCAGCGAGCCTCCTTTGGCGGCACGAGACGGCCGAGGTGCGTCGCCGCTCCAAGAGCTCCCCGGGCAAGCTCGGGCAACCCGAAGGTCGCGTCCTCGGAAGCCACGACGATGTCCGCGTTGCCCACCAAACCGATACCCCCGCCCAGACAGAATCCGTGGACAGCCGCGACAACGGGAACTGCGCACTCGTAGACGGCGGCGAACGCCTCCGCACACCCCCGGTTGACGGCGATCAATTCCTCGTTCGTGGGATCGGAGTCGAGCGCCTTGATGTCCACTCCGGCGCAGAATCCGCGTCCTTCCGCGCGGAGAAGCACCGCGTTCACATCAGGATCGGAGCCGGACGCTCGCAGAACGTCCGCCAGCTCGAACCAGCCCTTCGACGAGAGGGCATTCACCGGCGGGACGTCGATGACGACGTCGGCGACGTGCTTGGAGACGGTCTGCGAGATGCCCATTTCGAGGTTCCTGACGGTCCGTCAGATTCGTGACGAAACAGTACACCGTGGGCCACGGCCGGACTGTTAGCCTTCGCTCGTGCTGCTCAAGGATCGGGTCGTGATCGTCTCGGGCATCGGCCCCGGGCTGGGCAAGGAGATCGCTCTCGCCCTGGCCCGCGAGGGAGCGGACGTCGCGATGGGTGCCCGGACCGAGGACCGGCTCCGCGACGTAGCCGGGGAGGTCGAGGCGCTCGGCCGGAGGACCTTCTGGCGCGCCACCGACGTCACCGACGAGGCGCAGCGCCGGGCGCTGGTGGACGGCACCGTTTCGTCCCTCGGCCGGGTCGACGTGCTGGTGAACAACGCGTTCGTCCAGCCACCGTTCAAACGCATCGAGTACGAGACCGAGGAGATGTTCCGCACCGCGTTCGAGGTGAACGTCCTGGGCGGTCTGGGGATGGCCCGGGCGGTGATCCCCGCGATGCAGGCGCAGGGCGGAGGGTCCATCGTGTTCATCAACACGATGTCGATCCGGACGTCCGAGGCGAAGACCGGGGCCTACGCGGCCAGCAAGAGCGCGCTGTTCGCCGCGGCTCGGGTTCTGGCGCGCGAGCACGGCCGGGACGGGATCCGCGTGAACAGCGTGATGCCCGGCTACGTCTGGGGTCCCAACCTCGAGTGGTACTTCAACCACCTCGCGGACAAGGAGGGCCTCACGCCCCAGGACGTGTACGACCGGGTGGCGCAGCAGACCGCACTGGGCCACCTGCCGACCAGCGCGGAGGTCGCCGACGCCGTCGTCTTCTTCGCCAGCGACCTGTCGCGGGTCATCACCGGCCAGTCGCTCGACGTCAACGGCGGCCACTGGTTCGACTAGGGAGGTGTGGGTCATGGCTCGACTGTTCTCGATCAAGCCGTCGATCACGCTGAAGGGCCGGAAGTTCCGGGGCCTCCGCGGCTGGACCGGCAAGCCGCTCCATCCACCCCTGACCGACCTCCCGATCGCCGCGTACCTGTTCGCGGCGGCCTTCGACCTGATCTCGTTCTTCGGGGAAAAGGCGGGGAACGCGTCCCTCGGGCGCGAGGCATTCGTGGCGGCGACGTTCGTGATCGTCGCCGGGGCGTTGGCGTCGACCCTCGCCATCGTCACCGGCTTCTGGGACTGGGTGCGAGGGCTCGACCGAGAGAAGACCGGCCCCCTGGGACGGGCGAAGCACACCCAGGTCTGGCGAACGGCGAACTGGCACGCCGTCGTGATGGTCACCACGACCGTGGTCGTGATCGTGGACATCATCTGCCGGATGGGCGACTACGGCAGCCGGTCCACGTCCCTCGCGGTGGTCGTCCTGTCCTGCCTGGCTGCGCTGCTGGTGTCGTTCGGGTCGTTCTACGGAGGGTCCCTGGTATTCGACTACCAGTTCAACGTCGAGGGCCTGAAGGGGTCCACCGCGTACGACGAGACCGAGGTCGATCAGCTCCCCGGGCAGAAGTCCCTGCCCCCACCGACCCAGACGTAGTCCTGCGCAGCCGGACGGCTCGGGCGATGCGCTTCGCGTCGATGCCGAGCTCGCGCAGGTTGCCACTGATCGGGTTCGTGAACCCGATGAAGTAGAGGTCGGGAGCGAGCGGGTGCGTCCGGGATCCGTGGACCACGGGGCGCCCGCTCCTTCCGATCAGGCCGAGGTCCCCCACCAGCGGTTCGAGGGCCCGCGTGAACCCCGTCGCGGCCACGACCGCGTCCGGGCGCAGCCGGCGCCCGCCGGCGAGCAGCACGTCCGGGCCGTCGAATCCCTCCACCGCGGGGACGGCCTTGACCCGGACCTTCTTGAGGAGCCGGATCAGGCCCACGTCGATGATCGGGACCGAGTCGCGCTTGACCCTCGAGTACAGCCCGAGGGTCGGGAACGGCATCCCGTACTTCGTCAGGTCTCCGACCGTCAGGCGCTGCATGGCGAGCGCGAGACGGTCGACCACGCGGACCGGGAGGTGCCGGATCGAGATCCCGATCAGCTGCTGGGGGAACCCGCCCATGTCGCGGAGAACGATGTTCGGCGGCGTGCGCACGGCGATCCACACCTTGTACGCGCCGCCCTCCACCAGGTCGACGGCGATCTCGGCCCCGGAGTTGCCGGTGCCGACCACCAGGACGTCGCGGCCCCGATACGGCGCGGGGTTGCGGTACTGGGCCGAGTGGACCAGCTCGCCGGTGAAGCCTTCCTTCCCCGGCCACGCCGGGAGGAACGGCTCGCGGTTGTGGCCGGTGGCGACCACGACGATCCCTGCGCGGAACACGCCCCGATCCGTCTCGACCAGCCACTCACCGTCGTCACGGGACAGGCCGCGGACCTCGACGCCCGTCCGGATCCGGAGCCGATGCCCCCTGGCGTAGCGCTCCAGGTAGCGAACGACGCCGTCACGGGCCACCCAACGCCCCTCGCGCCGGTCGATCGGGAGTCCGGGAAGGCCGGACAGCCACCGGATCGTATGCAGGTGCAGGCGCTCGTAGTGGTGGCGCCAGCTCTCCCCGACGGCTCCGCGTTCCAGGACCAACGGCTCGGCGCCCTCGCGCCGGAGCATCGCCGCGGCGGCCAGGCCGGCGGGACCGCCTCCGATGACGACGACGTCGTGTCGCTCCGTCATTCCACGGCCGCGTCGATCCCCACGAACGGCGTGTCGGCGTCGAGCTCGGCGCGGGCGACGAGCTCCTCCAGGTAGCGGGGATCGAACCAGGTGAT
>JBBDTT010000055.1:0-492 GCA_040904285.1 Actinomycetota bacterium | reverse complement strand
GGCGGTCATGAGCATCACCGTCTGCTGCGGGAGCATCTCCTCCAGCTCCCGCGGATCGAACCAGCTCAGCTCCAGCTGCTTGGCGCGGCGGAAGAACAGCTGCATGTCGATCTCGCGCATGAACCCGATGCCGCCGAAGACCTGTTGGCCGATCTTGGTCGCGCGGCGGAAGACATCGCAGGCGTACAGCTTCGCCATGGCCCCGAGCGGGCCCATGTCCAGGCCCGTCGATCGCCGCCATGCGGCCTCGTACACCAGGACCCGGCCGCCCTCGACCTCGGTGGCCATGTCGGCAAGCGGATGAGCGATGGCCTGGAACGAGCCGATGGGCCGGTCGAACTGGACCCGTTCCTTCGCGTACTCCACCGCCATCTCGTGGGCGCGCTCGGCGCCACCGATCGCGTAGGCCGCGATCGCGATGAGCCCGTCTGCCATGGCCTCGTCCAGGATCGTGCGCCCGTCACCCGGCAGCCGGTCGCCGACGACGTCGGC
>JBBDTT010000054.1:8314-9916 GCA_040904285.1 Actinomycetota bacterium | reverse complement strand
CCCGCCGGGCCGAGGTCGACGCGGAGGCGAGCGGCGTTCGCGCCGCCCTCTTCGGCTCGGTCACCCACGACCTGCGGACGCCCCTCGCCTCGATCAAGGCCGCCGTCACCAGCCTGCTCGACGAGGACGTCGCGTTCGATCCGGGGCAGCGCCGAGAGCTGCTTCGAACCATCCTCGAGGAGACCGACCGGCTGAACCGGCTGGTGGGCAACCTCCTCGACCTGTCGCGGATCCGGACCGGGGCCCTGGTCGCGGCCAAGGTGCCGGTCGAGCCGGGCGAGCTGGTGGACGCGGTGGTGGCTCGAATGCGCGGGCTCCTCGGGGACCGGCGCGTCGAGCTCCGCCTGCGCGAGGAGCTCCCGGAGGTCTGGGTCGATCCCATCCAGATCGATCAGGTCCTGACCAACCTGATCGAGAACGCCGTGCGGTTCTCGCCGGCGGGCTCGTCGATCACGATCAGCGTGGCCCGGTGGCGCGACGGCGTGCAGATCCGCGTGATCGATCGCGGCGGCGGCATCCCCCTCGAGGAGCGCGATCGGGTGTTCGAGGCGTTCGCCCGCGGCGAGGGCGCCGGTCCCGGAAGCACCGGCCTGGGCCTGGCCATCGCGCGGGCCGTCGTCGGCCTGCACGGGGGACGGATCTGGATCGAGGAGACCCCCGGCGGCGGCACGACCCTCGTGTTCGAGCTGCCCGCCGGGGAGCCGGCACAGCCATGAGCCGGGTCCTGGTCGTCGACGACGAGCCCCAGATCCTGCGCGCGCTTCGGACCAGCCTGCAGGCGCGGGGGTACGACGTCGCCACCGCGCCCAACGCCGAGACCGCGCTCGACGAGCTCGCCTCGCGCGAGGTGGACCTGGTGATCATGGACCTCGGCCTCCCGGGGATCGACGGCATCGAGGCGACGCGGCGGATCCGGGCGTGGTCGGAGGTGCCCGTCATCGTGCTGTCCGTTCGCGACGCCCACGCCGACAAGGTGGCGGCGCTCGACGCCGGTGCGGACGACTACGTCACGAAGCCGTTCGCCATCGAGGAGGTCCTCGCGCGCATCCGGGCCGTCTCGCGCCGCGCCGGACCGCCCGCCCCCGGTGAGCCGGTGGTCGAGTTCGACGACCTGCGGGTGGACCTGGGCAAGAAACGCGTCACCCGCGGGGGCGAGGGAGTGCACCTGACCCCCACCGAATACCAGCTCCTCGAGGCGTTCGTCACCCATCCCGGCAAGCTCCTCACGCACCGGTGGTTGCTCCAGCGGGTGTGGGGCGAGCGGTACGGGGACGAGAGCCACTACCTGCGGGTGTACGTCGCCGGACTCCGCAAGAAGCTCGAGGCGGACCCCCAGCGGCCGCGGCTGATCCTCACCGAGCCCGGCGTGGGCTACCGCTGGGCCGAGCGGGACTCCGAGGCCGACCCGACCCCGAGATAGGATCGCGGGCCGTATGGCCCTCCCCGTGAAGGAGCGTGAGGACTCGGCCGGCTTCGGCGAGATCCTGAAGCGGATCATCGTCGGCAGGGCGATGGCGAGCAGCAAGCTCGAGCACACGCTCCTGCCCAAGACGCTCGCGCTGCCGGTGTTCTCCTCCGACCCCCTGTCCTGGGGGGGGGGGG
>JBBDTT010000054.1:0-8304 GCA_040904285.1 Actinomycetota bacterium | reverse complement strand
GTACGCGACCGAGGAGATGATGCTGGTCCTGGCCCTGGCCGGGACCGTGGCGTTCTCCTACATGCTCCCGATCTCGTTCGTGATCGCCCTGGTGCTGGGGATCGTCATCACGTCGTATCGCCAGACCGTGCGGGCGTACCCACGGGGGGGCGGCTCGTACATCGTCGCGCGGGAGAACCTCGGCAAGTTTCCCGGCCTCGTCGCCGGCGCGGCGATCCTGTCGGACTACGTCCTGACCGTGTCCGTGAGCGTCACGGCGGGCACGCTCGCCATCACCTCCGCGGCACCCGGTCTCGCCAGCCGCCGAGTCCCGATCGCGCTGGGACTCATCGTCCTGGTGGCCTTCGCGAACCTTCGTGGCGCGAAGGAGGCCGGGGCCGCGTTCGCGCTGCCCACGTACGGGTTCGTCCTGTGCGTGTACGGCACCCTCGTCGCGGGGGTGGTCAACTGCCTGGACGGGTGTCCTCGTGCGGCGTCGTCAACAGAGCACATCGAGGCCTTGTCCGGAGTGACCCTGTTCCTCATCGCCCGCGCGTTCGCGTCGGGGTCCACCGCCTTGACCGGCGTCGAGGCCATCGCGGACGGCGTCCAGGCGTTTCGGCGGCCGCAGGCCCGCAACGCCGCCGCGACCCTCGCGATCATGGGCGTGATGTCGACCTCCATGTTCATCGGGATCACCTTCCTGTCGCGGGCGTTCCACGTCCGAGTCAGCGAGGAGCTCCACGGCGCGAAGTCGGTGCTGGCCCAGATCGGCGAGACGGTATGGGGACAGGGCGCGGTGATGTTCTACGCGCTGCAGGTGTTCACGGCGCTGATCCTCATCCTGGCCGCGAACACGGCCTATCAGGACTTCCCGCGCCTCTCGGCGATCCTGGCGCGCGACCGTCTGGTCCCCAACCAGTTTCGGAACCGCGGCGACCGGCTCGTTTACTCGAACGGGGTGCTCGTGCTCTCCGTGCTGGCGGCGATCCTCGTCTGGGTGTACGACGCGGAGCTGACCAGCCTGATCCAGCTCTACGTGATCGGGGTGTTCACGGCCTTCACGCTCTCCCAGGCCGGGATGGTTCGCCGGTGGATGACGAAGGGCCGGATCGAGGACCCCAAGCGATGGCGCCGGAGCATGATCATCAACGCCATCGGGACCACCGCCACCGGCATCGTCCTGGTGGTCGTGATCCTTGTGAAGTTCACCAAGGGCGGGTACGTCGTGATGAGCGCCATGGCGGTGCTCGTCGTGCTCATGCTGCTGACCGAGCGGCACTACACCCGGATCGGCAAGCAGCTCCGCACCGGGGCGGTGCGTCCCGGCCAGCCGGCACGGAACCATGTCGTCCTGCTGATCGTGGACTTCGACGCGGCCACCGCCGAGGCCCTCGGATACGTGCGCTCGCTGCGGCCGGGGTCGGTGCGTTTCGCCTACCTCCCCGTGGGCGGGTCGCCGCCCGACCTGCAGGATCGCTGGCGGGCCCTCGCCGGTGACGCGGCTGTGGACCTGGAGGTCGTGCCGTTCCGCGGCTCGCACCCGGGGCGCGCCGTGCGCGACTACCTGCGCTCGATCGAACATGCCCCGGAGGATTTCCTGACCGTCGTCATCCCCGAGATGGTGAGCAGCCGCAGCGTCCTGTACCTGTTGCGGCGCACGCCGCAGACCCGCATCAAGTTCCGGCTGCTGACCGAGCCGGGCGTGGTGGTCACCAACGTCACGGTGCAGGTCATCGAGGGCGAGGCGGTCGAGGTGGACGAGCGGGCGCTGATCCCGGCGCGCATCGAGACGCTCGTGTTCGTGTCGAACGTGCACGACGCCACCATCCGGGCCGTGAACTACGCGGAGTCGCTGCGGGCCGCCGAGACCCGGGCCGTGTACTTCGCGCTCGACCCCGACGAGATCGAGAACATCGAGGAGGCCTGGGCCCTCTCCGGCATCCAGACCCCCCTCGACATCGTCGAGGCGCCGTTCCGCGACCTGTCCGCTCCGGTCCTCCGCGAGGCGCGCCGGGTCACCGCCGACCCGCACAGCCTCTGCGTGATCGTCCTGCCCGAGTTCGTCATGGACAAGTGGTGGCAGGGCCTGCTGCACAACAACACCGCCCTGTTCATCAAGCGCGAGCTCCTCTTCGAGTCGCGTGTCGTGCTGACGAGCGTCCCCTTCCACCTGGAGTGACCATGGAGATCGAGAACGCGCGGGCGTTCGCCCGCAACCGGACCGAGAAGGACACCACGTACCGCCACCTGGTCAGCGTCGAGGGGGTGATGCGCCGCCTGGCTCGCCACTTCGGCGAGGACGAGGACACATGGGCGCTGACCGGGCTGTTCCACGACCTGGACCAGGACCAGACGGGCGGCGGCGAGGACACCGACCTCCACGCGCGGATGGCGGCCGGGTGGCTTCGGGAGCAGGGCGTGGACGAGTCGATCGTGAACGGCGTCCTGGCCCACGCCTACGAGGAGTACCGCACCGACCGCATGTCGAAGGCGGTCGTGCACGCCGACGCCCTGGCGGGGCTTCTCGTCGCGTCGGCGCTGGTCCGCCCCGAGAAGGCCTCCGGCATGAAGGTCTCGAGCGTCAAGAAGAAGCTCAAGGAGAAAGCCTTCGCCCCCGGCGTCAACCGCGATGAGGTCCACGCCGTCACCGAGGGCATCGGCCTCGAGCTCGACGAATTCGTGACCCTCGGCATCGAAGGCCTCCAGGAGGTCGCGGCGGAGATCGACCTCTGATGTCGATTACTTGGAGTCGATCTCCTCCACGCGCGCCGCGGCCCATTCGAGTGTGCGCTCCATCAGCATCTCGACGGCGGCTCGATCGAGCGCCACGTCCGCTTCGAGCTCCGTGTATCGCCACGTGACCGCGTAGGGACTGAACACGTCGATCTCCCGCAGCCAGTCCGGTGGATCGATCCGCGCATCCTCGATCAGGAGATCGATCAGGCCCGAGAGCTCGTGGGTCCGTCCGGTCCGAACCTCCGCCGCGGTGAGGATCGCCTTCAGCGCCTTCTCGGCGCACTGCCGGGCATGGAATCCGATGAGTGCATCATCGATCTCCGGGTCACCCGCCAGACGCCGGATTCCCTTCAGGTCTTCCAGCGCCTTCTTCAGGAACGTCTGGGCGAGATCACGCGGCGTCATACACGACCCGGCCGTCCAGCAACGCCTCGTTGATGACGTGGTTCACGACGTCGCCCCACTCCTCGACTTCCTTGCTCGAGTAGACGAGGACGTCCACCGGCACACGAAGGCGAGCGAGCAGGCGAGCGGCCTTCCGCATCTCGGCGAATCGAGACTCGAACTCGTCGAGGACGAGGAGCAGGTCGATATCGCTCTCCGGCCCGGCGTCCCCTCGGGCGGTCGAGCCGAAGAGGATGATCCTTCGCGGATGCATCTGCGTCGCGAGGATCTCGACGATCCGATCGACCGTCACGGACATCTTCTTCGAACCTCCGATCTCGCCGGTCTCCCTCGAGCGAGCTCTGGCAGCGATTGAGGAAGAACTTACGGCACCGAAGGCCCGAAATCGAAGACTCGGCGGTCGTCCGCCAGCTCGAACCTCGCCGCGTTGACGCTCCGGGCACTCTCGGCCGCATCACCACACCCCAGGGGGTCGGCCTTGACAGCGGGCGTATCGTTGCCGGCCGTGGCCAGCCTCGCCGGTGTCCTGGCGAAACTCACGGACTGGATCGACCCCGACTTCCTGATCGAGACGTTCGGTCTCATCGGGATCGCGATCATCGTGTTCGCGGAGTCGGGGATCCTCGTCGGGCTGTTCCTTCCGGGGGACAGCCTGCTGTTCACGGCGGGCATCCTGGCCGCGGCCGACAAGCTGAACATCCTGATCCTGGTACCCACCGTGTTCGTCGCGGCGGCGCTCGGCGACAGCGTCGGGTATGCCTTCGGGAAGCGCGCCGGGCCCGCACTGTACCGGCGGCCGAACTCTCGCTTCTTCAAGCAGGAGCACCTGCGGCGCGCGACCGAGTTCTACCAGCGCCGCGGGGGATCGACGATCGTGCTCGCGAGGTTCGTGCCGATCGTGCGAACCCTCGCCCCCATCGTGGCCGGCGCGACGGGGATGGCGTACCGGCGCTTCCTCACCTTCAACCTGATCGGCGCGTTCCTGTGGGGGGTCGGCGTCACCCTCGCCGGGTACACTCTCGGCAAGGCGATCCCCTCGATCGACCGCTACCTCCTGCCGATCATCGCGGTCGTGGTCGCCCTCTCCCTCATCCCTCCCGCTCTCGAGATCCTGCGCCGACGGCGAAACAAGGCGAAGGCGGCGGCCGAGGACGGGAATACCCAACCGTTGGACTAGGGACATGACGAAACAGCTGGTCATCGTCGAATCGCCCACGAAGGCGTCGACCATCGGGAAGTACCTCGGGCCCGACTACGTCGTCGACTCCTCCGTCGGCCACATCCGTGACCTCCCCTCCGATCGGATGGGGGTCGACACCGAGCGCAACTTCGAGCCCGAGTACGTGGTCCACGAGGACAAGGAGCACGTGATCGCGCGGCTGAAGTCGGCCCTGCGCAAGACCGACGGCCTGGTCCTCGCCACCGACTTCGACCGCGAGGGCGAGGCCATCGCGTGGCACGTCGCCGAGGTGCTGGGCGTGGACGCGTCGACCGCCCCGCGCGTGACCTTCACCGAGATCACGAAGGCCGCGATCCAGGAGGCCTTCGCCAACCCCCGCACGATCGACATGAGCCTGGTCGAGGCCCAGCAGGCCCGCCGGATCCTCGACCGGCTGGTGGGCTACACGGTTTCGCCGCTGCTCTCGAAGAGCCTGCGCCGGGGGCTGTCCGCCGGCAGGGTCCAGTCGGTCGCCGTGCGCCTGATCGTCGAGCGGGAGCGCGAGATCCGGGCGTTCGAGCCGGTCGAGTACTGGTCGGTCGACGCCCGGCTGACGTCCAACGGCGACGACACGGGCTTCCTGGCCACGCTGATCCAGGTCGGCGAGGAGCGGATCGCCGCCTCGCCCGACAAGAAGGGCCTCGTCCTGTCGACCGAGGCCGACGCGCAGAGCCACGTCGACCGCCTGCGCGAGGCCGCATACGCCGTGCGCCAGGTGACCGAGAAGGAGCGCAAGCAGAACCCCAAGCCGCCGTTCACCACCTCGACGCTGCAGCAGGAGGCCTCGCGCAAGCTCGGGTTCGGCGCCCGGCGGACGATGGCCGCGGCGCAGCGGCTGTACGAGGGCGTGAACCTTCCCGGCGAGGGCGAGGTCGGGCTCATCACCTACATGCGAACCGACTCGGTGAGCATCTCCGAGACGGCGCTGCAGGAGATCACGCAGGTCGTCCGAACGCAGTACGGGGACGCGTACGCGCTCGAGGAGCCCCGGCGCTACTCGAAGAAGCAGCGCGGGGCCCAGGAGGCTCACGAAGCGATCCGCCCGACCAGCGCGGCCCGCCACCCCGACGTCGTCGCGCCCCACATCAAGAAGTCCGACGACGCCCGCCTCTACCGTCTCATCTGGCAGCGGACCGTCGCGAGCCAGATGGCGCAGGCCCGGTTCAACCAGGTCAGCGTGGACATCGCGGCGAAGCCGGCCGAGGCCGAGGGCCCCGACTACCTGCTGCGCGCCACCGGCCAGACCCTGCTGTTCGACGGGTTCCGCCGCGTCTACTGGGAGGGCCGCGACGACGCGGCCACCGACGAGGACGCGGAGTCGATGTTGCCGGCTCTCACCCCGGAGCAGGTCCTGCGCCTGCTCGAGCTCCTGCCCGAGCAGCACTTCACCCAGCCACCGCCGCGCTACACCGAGGCCAGCCTGGTGAAGAGCCTCGAGGAGAACGGCATCGGCCGGCCGTCGACGTACGCGAGCATCGTCAGCGTCATCCAAGACCGCGGCTACGTGCGCCTGGAGGAGAAGCGGTTCTTCGCCGAGGACATCGGCGAGGTCGTCACCGACATCCTCACCGAGCACTTCCCCGACGTGGTCGACGTGAGCTTCACGTCGCACATGGAGGAGGAGCTCGACGAGATCGCCGAGGGCAAGCTCGGCTGGACCCAGGTCCTCGACGAGTTCTACGGCCCCTTCGAGCGGGCCGTCGAGAAGGCCGGCGACCAGATCAAGCCGCCGGTGGTGGACCTCGAGATGCCGTGCCCGAAGTGCCAGGAGGAGGGCCGCGAGGGCGGGATGCTGCAGCTGAAGCTCGGCCGGTTCGGCAAGTTCACGGCCTGCTCCAACTACCCCGAATGCACGTACACCGCCGAGGCCGACGGCACGCCGCGGCCCGAGCCCGAGCTGCTCGACGAGACCTGCCCGGAGTGCAAGGAGCACCAGCTCATGCAGCGCGTCGGCCGCTACGGCCCGTTCATCGGCTG
Source organism: Actinomycetota bacterium (assembly GCA_040904285.1). GTDB lineage: Bacteria > Actinomycetota > UBA4738 > UBA4738 > JBBDTT01 > JBBDTT01. Next base: position 1,985 of record JBBDTT010000054.1, on the reverse strand, counting down.
CAGCGGCTACCCGGAGTGCAAGTACATCAAGAAGGAGGCGCAGCAGCGCGTCGGCACCGGCGTGCAGTGCCCCCAGTGCGGCAAGGGCGAGATCGTGCAGCGCCGCGGCCGGTTCGGCCTCTTCTATTCCTGCGAGCGGTACCCGGACTGCGACTTCGCCCTCAACCAGATGCCGATCCCGAAGCCGTGCCCCGAGTGCGGAGGCGTGATCGTCGAGGCCCGCGGGAACCAGACGCGGTGCATCGCGTGCAACCGGGCGTGGGATCCGGAGGGCAACGAGCTGCCCGAGGAGGAAGCCCAGAAGCTGATCCCCAAGCCCCGGGGCGGGGGCGGCAAGAAGGCGCCCGCGAAGAAGGCGCCCACGAGGAAGAAGTCGCCGGCCAAGAAGTCCATGGCGAAGAAGGCAGCGTCGCGCAAGCCCGCGCCGGCGGCCACCGCGACGGGCAACGGGTCGGGGCCCACCGGATAATCTCGCCGTATGGCGTCGACCGCGGAACAGATCGCCGCGCTGCGCGGCCAGCGCCCGGCCCGGCTATCGGAGCTGCTGTCCCACCCCCAGTTCTCCCGGATGTGGAAGGCGATCGGGATCTCCTCGGTGGGGGACTGGGTCGGGTTCGTGGCCGTGGCGGCCCTCGTCACCGAGCTGGGTGGCCGCGACGCCGCCGGGTACGCGGTGGCCGGAGTGATGGCCGCCCGCCTGCTTCCCTCGGTCGTCTTCGGGCCGTTCGCCGGGGTGCTGGTCGACCGGTTCGACCGCAAGCGGCTGATGATCGTCGCCGACGTCACCCGCGGCTCGTTGTACGCGATGATGCCCTTCCTCAACCGCCTGTGGGCGATCTACCTGCTCTCGTTCGTGATCGAGTGCTTCAGCCTGGTGTGGGCTCCCGCCAAGGACGCGAGCATCCCGAACATGGTCCCCAAGCGGCAGCTCGCGAACGCGAACACCCTCGGGCTCGCGATGGCGTACGGAACGCTTCCCCTCGGCGGCATCCTGTTCACCCTCCTGGCGGGGCTCTCGGGGACGTTGGGCCACACGTTCGGGTACTTCTCGACCCATACCGAGTCGCTGGCCCTGTGGCTCGACGGCGCGACCTTCTTCGTCTCGGCCACGCTCCTGGCCGGGGTCACGATGCGCTCGTCCAAGCGGCAGCCGGGTGCGGAGACGTTCCGGGTCGGACAGGCTCTGGCGGACCTGCGCGAGGGGCTGCGGTTCATGCGCGAGCACACGCTGGCGCTGGCGATGCTGATCGGCATCGTGATGGCCTTCACCGGCGCCGGCTCGGTCATGTCGGTCGGGCCGATCTTCGCGGCGAACACGCTCGAGGCCGGCCCGACCGGGTGGGGTGTGCTGGTGACCTCGCTCGGGATCGGGATGGGGCTCGGCATGGTGAGCCTGCAGTTCATCGGCCGCTACATCGAGAAGGAGACGATGTTTTCGGGGGCGATGGTCTTCACGGCGGCCGCGGGGATCGTCCTCGCGGGGATGCCCACGATCGCGCTGGCCGCGATCATGACCGGCATCGTCGGCGCCGGGGCGGGGATGACGTGGGTCACGGGGTACACGATCCTGCAGGAGAACATCTCGGACGAGTACCGGGGGCGCACGTTCGGCACGCTCACCACGCTGGCCCGCCTGGGGCTGTTCCTGTCCCTGGCCGGCTTCCCCCTCCTGGCGGCCCTGGTGGGTGACCCCCGGGTTCCGTTCACAGACCAGCGCATCGGCGGCCCGCGCATCGCGTTGTGGACGGGCGGGGTGATCATCCTGCTCGCGGGGATCGCCTCCCGGCGCGGCCTCAAGCGCAGCCGGATCGCGCGACCGAGGGCCCTCAACCTGCACCTGCGCGTGCGCAAGGCGCCGCCGCAGGGCGTCTTCATCGCGTTCGAGGGCGTGGAGGGCGCCGGCAAGGGCACCCAGATCGGGCTTGCCCAGACGTGGCTCGAGGAGATGGGCCGCAGCGTCCTGGTGACCCGCGAGCCGGGAGGCA